>NZ_JBAVDI010000043.1:0-1841 GCF_049587115.1 Aeromicrobium sp. | reverse complement strand
ACCCAGCCGGTCGTGACCGTGCAGGACGCCGGGGGCAACACGATCGTCGGCGACAGCCGCACGGTGAGCCTGGCGCTGACCACGCCGGCCGGGGCGATCCTGACCTGCGACACCACGACGGTGGCCGCGTCGTCGGGTGTGGCTCCGTTCACCGGCTGCCAGATCGACAAGTCCGGCACCTACACGTTGTCGGCCACCGCCAGCGGCGTCGCCCCCGGGACCAGCACCAATGTCGTGGTGTCGACGGGGCCGGCAGCACGGCTGGCGTTCACCACGCAACCGTCCAACGGCACCGGGGGCGTCGCCCTGACCACGCAGCCGGTGGTGAAGGTGCTGGACAGCTACGGCAACACGGTGACGTCGCCGACGAACTCAGTCGCCCTCGCGTTGACCACTTCCAACGGGGCGGTACTGACGTGCACGACGAACCCGTTGACGACGGCCTCCGGTATCGCCACTTTCGCTGCGTGCAAGGTGGACAAGACGGGGACGTACACGCTGACCGCGACGAGCGCCTCGTTGACCTCGACGGTCAGCGCCAGCTTCACGATCGCGGTGGGCCCGGCGACCAAGCTGGGGTATGCAGCGCAGCCGAGCTCGAGCGCGGCGAGCCAGGTGGCCCTGGCCAACCAACCGGTCGTCGCCGTGCAGGACGCCGGCGGCAACACCGTGACGACCGACAGCAGCACCGTGACCCTTGCCCTGACCACCCCGGGCACCGCCACGCTCGCCTGTGACACCACCACTGTGGTGGGCACGTCGGGTCTGGCAGCCTTCACGGGCTGCCGGGTGGACAAGATCGGGACCTACTCGCTCAAGGCCATGGCCCCGGGGCTCACCCTCGGGACCAGCACCAACATCACGATCACCGTGGGTCCGGCCGCCCAGCTGGGCTTCACCACGCAGCCGAGCGCCACCGGCACGAGCCAGGTGGCGCTGCCCACCCAGCCCGCGATCAAGATCGTGGACGCCGGCGGCAACACGGTCACCACTGACACCAGCACCGTGACGATCGCGCTCACTACGCCGAACGGGGCGACCCTGGCCTGCACCACCTCGAACTTCCGGGCCGCCTCGGCGGGCGTGGCAACGTTCGCCGGTTGCAAGATCGACAAGGTGGGGACCTACACCCTGACGGCCACGGACGGGTCGCTGACCTCGGCCGTCAGCAACAACATCACGATCAACCCCGCCGCTGCGAGCAGGCTGGCGTTCACCAGCCAGCCGGGTGGCGGGGCCACGTCGACGCCGTTCGCCTCCCAGCCGACGGTGACCGTCCAGGACGCCTCCGGCAACACCGTCACCAGCAGCTCGAGCTCGGTCACCCTGGCGCTGACAACCCCCAACGGCGCCGTGCTGACGTGCACCACCAATCCGCTGGCCGCCTCCGCAGGGGTGGCGGCGTTCGGGGGCTGCCGTGTAGACCTCCCCGGGACCTATACCTTGACTGCCACCGGTACGTCCCTGACGAGCGCGGTCAGCACCAGCTTCACGGTCTCCTAGCGCAGCAGCGCAGGGCTGGCCCGAGCGGACGGCCGGGGACGGCGGGACCGAGATGGGTGAGGCGGAGCGGATCCCGCGACGAGAAATCGGGGCGAAACCGGCTCAGCGGTCAAGACCGGCGATACGGTCAGGGCGCAGAACCCGTACTTCAGCAACGGCACCACCACTCAGGGGGAACCGCATGCCCGAACAGACCTGGCACGAAGCACGGTTGATTCCAACCTCAGGCATCAACGGTGCGGATGAGCAGGAGCGTCGCGCCACCTCGGCTCTGCTGGCGGTGATGACCGCCGTCAAGGAGTACGGCCGCGTTCTGGTCAAGCCGCTCGGCGCCCCGG
>NZ_JBAVDI010000042.1:0-34292 GCF_049587115.1 Aeromicrobium sp. | reverse complement strand
TCACCTACTTCAAGCCGGGCACCGTTTCGCCCTACGTCATCGGTCAGGTCCAGCACGAGGGTTCGGGCTTCTCGCTCGAGGCCGGTGGAACCAAGGTCGAGATCACGAACCTGAACGTTGATCCGGGCGTCTCGCGCGTCTACGGCGACGTGTCGGTCAACGGCAAGTCCGTGGTCACCAGCGCCTACGTCCTGACGCTGAACGGCACCACCCTGAAGCCGCTCCAGGCCGAGGGTGACACCGCGATCCTCGAGGGCACCAAGGTGCTCATCAGCCCGGTCGCTGCAGGCCTGCTGAACGACGTGTTCAAGACTGACGCTGTCACCCAGGACCTCCTGGTCGGCATCGCCAAGATCACCGTGAACACCACGTCGGGCGACTGACACCACCACCCCTGACGGGGTTGCACGACTGAGCTGTGGGCGGCAAATTTGACCCATCCCTCCTTGACACAGCAACGAATTACTCTTGAGGGACAGCACCGCCCGAGCGCCAAGCGCCCGGCGGACCATCCAGACCACAGACCACCGACCAGTGAGGAGCGCACCATGATCGACCTGCATTCGTTCGCCGGTGCGTATGCACTGAATTCGCTCAACGACGCGGACCGCGCTCGTTTCGAGGACCACCTTGAAACCTGCGGCTCGTGCCGCGCTGAGATGCCTGGCTTCTTCGCCACCGCGTCACGGCTGGCGGAGGTCACGGCGGTCCGGGCACCAGATGCCGTGCGAGCCCGCGTGCTCGCAACGGTTGCCTCGACGCCCCAGATCAGGCCGGTCGTCGCCGAGCTCGAGCGGCACCGACGACTCCGTCGTGTGCTGCCTCGCCTCGTTGTCGCGGCAGTGTTCGCCCTGGGAGCAGTCTCGGCCGGCGGATTCGCTATCGAACGCGGGCACGCGCGCGACAGCCTGGTCACCAGCGAGTCGATCTCGGCGGTGCTGGCAGCTCCGGACGCCTCGACCAAGGCACGCGCCTTCTCCGGGGGCGGCAACGTGCGACTGGTCTCGTCATCCGCGCGCGACGTCGCGGTCATCGTCGCCAACGACCTGCCCAAGCTGAAGAAGGGCAGCGTCTATCAGGTGTGGATGATCGAAGGCCTGTCGGCTCGCTCGCAGGGCACGTTCGCGACGGATGGCACGATGATCATGCACGACCTCAAGCGCGCCGATCACGTTGCCGTGACGGTCGAACCACGAGGCGGCTCGAAGGAGCCCACCTCCGCTGCTGTCATATCGCTCGCGATCTGACCCACCTAGCAACCCAGGACGCAGCTGCGCGCCACGCGGATAGGCTGCCCGAATGGGATCGGTGCATCTTGTCAGGCACGGCCAGGCGTCATGGGGCAGCGACGACTATGACGTGCTCTCCCCGGTTGGTGTCCAGCAGTCGGTCGGGCTGGGCACCTCGTGGGAGGCCTCCGGGTGGGCGCCGGCCTCGGTCGTCGCCGGATCGATGAAGCGCCATGCGCAGACCGCTATCGCCGCGATCGACGCGTCCGGTCAGGGCGACGGCTATGACATCGACGCCGGGTGGGATGAGTACGACCACCTCGCCATCGCAAGAGCCCACGATCCGCGGGCGCTGACGAAGGACCCGAAGGCCTTCCAACGCCTGCTCAACCTCGCGCTGGATGAGTGGATCGCCGGCCGGGGAGACCACGCCGAGACGTATGAAAACTTCACGGCCCGGGTGATGGCGTCCTTCGCTGCCGTCGCCGGTGATGCCGGTCCCGGTCGGTCCGTCGCGGTGTTCACCTCGGGTGGGCCGATTGCGCTCGTCGCCTCTCACTTGTTGAGCGGCGACGGCGCCTTGTTCCAACGCCTCAACGACGTCGTCATCAATGCGAGCATCACGACAGTCATCGTCGGATCGACCGGACCGCGGCTGCTGGCCTTCAACGAGAGCACGCACCTGCCGCGGGACCTGATCACCTTCAGATGACCACTTATTCAGATACCGCTAGTATCTGAATATGCCGATTGCTCCTGAAGCTCGTGTGCTGATCACAGGTGCCGCGTCCGGGCTCGGGCTGGCCCTGGTCCGCCAGTTCGTCGAACGAGGTGGCCGGGTCCTCGCCACGGATGTCCATGAGGAGCGTCCGGCGACGTTGCGCGGCCTTGACGGCGTCTCCTACCTGAGCCTGGACGTGACGCAGGACGTCGACTGGGCAAAGGCGCGAGACTGGGTGATCGAGGAGTGGGACGGACTGGACTACCTGTTCAACAACGCCGGGGTAGCGGCCGGTGGCCGGATCGAGCTGTCCGAGATGGACCAGTGGCAGTGGATCATTGACATCAACCTGCTTGGGGTCGCCCGCGGTTGCCGCACGTTCGCGCCGATCATGAAGGAGCAGGGCAGCGGGCACATCGTCAACACAGCCTCGGCCGCCGGGCTGATCCACCCGCCGCGGATGGGTGAGTACAACACGGTCAAGGCGGGAGTCGTCGCGCTGAGCGAGACCCTCTTCCACGAGCTGAAACCGTTTGGCGTCAGGGTCTCGGTCGCCTGCCCGACCTTCTTCAGGACCAATCTGACCGACTCGCTGCGCGGCAAGGACGAGGCCGCCAACGCCTCGGCTGCGAAGCTGATCGACCGGGCCAAGCTCAGCGCCGACGACATCGCTGCACGGGTCGTGTCCGGTGTCGCCAGGAATCGGCACATCATTCTCACCGACCGCGACGGCAAGATGGCGTACGCCGCCAAGCGATTTGCACGTCCGCTGTACTACTCCATGATGAACAAGGCCTCCATCAAGATGTCGAAGAAGGACTGACGCATGCGCAAGAACGTACTGATCACCGGAGCGAGCTCCGGGCTCGGCGCTGGAATGGCCCGCATCCTCGCCGCAACAGGCCACAACCTCGCGCTGACCGCACGGCGGGTCGACCGTCTCGAGGCGCTTCGCGCCGAGCTCGTAGCGGCTCATCCCGACATCGAGGTCGTCGTCCACGCGCTCGACGTCAACGACCACGATCAGGTCTTCACGGTCTTCAAGCAGGCCATCACGGATCTCGGCGGACTGGACCGCGTCATCGTCAACGCTGGCCTTGGCAAGGGGGGCCGGATCGGCACCGGCAAGTTCCACGCGAACAAGCAGACCGCCGAGACGAACTTCATCGCCGCGATCGCGCAGTGCGAGGCCGCGATGGAGCACTTCTACGAGCGCAAGTCCGGGCACCTCGTGGTGATCTCCTCGATGTCGGCGATGCGCGGCATGCCATCGTCGATGACGACCTACGCCGCGACCAAGGCCGGCATCGCGATGGTCGCCGAGGGCATCCGCTCGGATCTGATCGGCCGCAAGGGTCTCGACATCAAGGTCACGACGCTGTTCCCGGGCTACATCGCCTCGGAGATGAACGAGGGCGTCCAGCAGGAGGCCAAGATGATGGTCGACACCGCAACCGGCTGCCGTGCGCTGGTCAAGAAGATCGAGGCTGAGGTCACCGACGCGGCCGTGCCGTCATGGCCGTGGGCGCCCCTGGGCCAGGTCATGAAGCACGCGCCGCTCAGCGTCGTGCGTCGCATGGTCTGAAGCGAGCCGTCGGTGGCGGATCGTCCACCGCGTCAAGCCAGCAGATCGCGGGCGAGCCGGCTCACCTGGTCGGACTCGACCAGGAAGCCGTCGTGTCCGAAGTCGGACCGGACGACGGCGAGCGGGGTCGCGCCGGGGATGCCATCGGCGAGCTCCTGCTGCTGGTACAGCGGGTACAACCGGTCGGAGTCGATGCCGGCGACGACCGTCCGGGCCGTCACCCGCTGGAGCGCCGAGGCAGTACCACCGCGGCCGCGGCCGACGTCGTGGCTGTTCATCGCGGCACTGAGCACGACGTAGGAGTTGGCATCGAACCGTGACACGAGCTTGGCACCGTGATGTTGGAGGTACGACTCAACCGCGAATCGGCCGTCGTCCTGCACATCCCGTCCAAATCGGCGGGACAGCTCGGTCTCGCTGCGATAGCTGATGTGCGCGATCCGGCGGGCGAGGTCCAGTCCATGCAACGGTCCGTGCGGGCCGTCGTAGTAGTCGCCGTCGAAGTACGCCGTGTCGGCGCGGATCGCGTCGATCTGCGTCGTCGACAAGGCGATCTGGTCGGCCGAGGCGTACGCCGACGTGGCGAGCAGAAACAGCCGCTCGACCCGGTCGGGATGCTCCACGGCCCACTCCAGCGCGCGCATCCCGCCGGCCGATCCGCCCATCACGGCGTGCCACGTGTCGATGCCGAGCGCATCGGCGAGCGCGACCTCCGCGCGCACCTGGTCGCGCACGGTCAGCGCGGGGAACGAGCCACCCCAGCGCAGGCCGTCTGCATCTTTGGAGGACGGTCCGGTTGAGCCCTGACAGCCCCCGAGGATGTTGGCTGCGACCACGTACTGGTGGTCGGTGTCGACGGCCCTGCCTGGCCCCACGAGGGCGTCCCACCAGCCCACGGTCGGATGTCCGGGCTGGGTCGGCCCACAGACGTGGCTGTCACCCGTCAGGGCATGCAGGATCAGGACCGCGTTGGAGCCGTCGAACTCCCCCCAGGTCTCGTAGGCGAGACGCACGTCGGGGATCGTGCGCCCGGAGTCGAGGCGCAGGTCACCGATGTCGATGAAGTGGCGTCGACCGACCGGATCCCCCTCCCGCCACGCACCCGTGACGAGAGAGGGATCGATGCTGGGACTGATCGTCACTTCGCCGCGCGGAGCCCGGCATCGAGATCTGCGAGGATGTCGGCGATGCCCTCGAGGCCGACCGCCAGGCGAACCAGCCCGGGCGTCACGCCGGCGGATGCCTGCTCCTCTGCCGACAGCTGGGAGTGGGTCGTGCTCGCGGGATGAATCGCAAGGCTGCGCACGTCACCGATGTTGGCGACGTGGCTGAACAGCTCGAGCGAGTCGATGAAGGCCCTGCCGGCCTCGACGCCGCCGGGGAGCTCGAACGTCAGCACCGCACCGGCACCCTGAGGCGCGTACTTGTCGGCCAGCGCCTTGTAGGGGCTGCTGTCGAGCGAGGCCCAGGTGACGGTGCTGACGTCCTGGCGCGACTGGAGCCACTCGGCCACTGCCCGTGTGTTCTCGATGTGGCGCTCGACGCGCAGGCTCAGGGTCTCCAGGCCCTGCGCGAGCAGGAACGCGTTGAACGGGCTGATCGCCGGTCCGATGTTGCGCAGGAACTGCACGCGGAGCTTGGCGAGATAGGCCGCAGCGCCAAGCGCCTCGGCGAACACCAGTCCGTGATAGCTGGCGTCGGGCGTGGTGAAACCGGGGAACTTGTCTCCGTGCGCCGCGTAGTCGAAGGTGCCGGCATCGATGATGACTCCGCCGACCGCGGTCCCGTGCCCGCCGATGTACTTCGTCGCGGAGTGGACGATCGTGTCGACGCCGTGCTTGAACGGGTTGAGCAGGAAGGGCGTGCCGATCGTGTTGTCCACGATGAAGGGGACCCCGACGTCCTTGGCGACCGCCGAGATGGCCTCGAGGTCGAGGATGTCGCCCTTCGGGTTGCCGATCGTCTCGCCGAAGAAGACCTTGGTGTTGTCGCGGGTCGCGGCACGCCACGCGTCGGGGTTGTTGGAGTCTTCGACGAAGGTGACCTCGATGCCGAGCTTGGGGAAGCTGTGGCGCAGCAGGCTGTCGGTGCCGCCGTAGAGGCTGGCGGAGGCGACGATGTGGTCGCCGGCCTCGGCGACGTTGGTCAGCGCGCCGGTCGTGGCCGACTGGCCCGAGGCGACCAGCAGGGCACCGACGCCACCCTCGAGGGCGGCCAGTCGCTGCTCGACGACGTCCTGCGTCGGGTTCATGATGCGGGTGTAGATGTTGCCCGGCTCCGCGAGCCCGAACAGGTCGGCGGCGTGCTGGGTGTCCCGGAACTGGTAGGACGTCGTCTGGTAGATCGGGAGGGCTCGGGCGCCGGTGGTCGGATCCGGAACCTGGCCTGCATGGATCTGCTTGGTCTCAAATGACCACTGGTCGCTCATGGTGTCTCCTGGAGGCGAGGGAGTAGAAGTTCTTGTTTCGAGAGTCGCACCGTCTCACCGTGTCGCAAGACCGTCTCAACATGCGGGACTGAGCCCCGGCTAAGCCATGGCGAGCCAGCGACATGAGTGACGACATCAGGGAAGAGTCCGCCTGTTTCGCGCCGCGTCCGATGGCAGGATGGCCGCATGGCACTTGACATCACGGTCCGCGGATCTGCGGAGCAGCGCTATCCGGCCGAACGTGCGGTCGTGTCGATGGCCGCCGCCGTCGAGAGCGACGACAAGCAGCAGGCCTTCTCGCGGGCCACCGCGATCCAGGAGCCGCTGGTCTCCCAGCTCAAGGAGCTCGTCGAGCTGCGGGCGGTGGGTGTCTGGTCCAGCGACCAGGTCAGGGTCTTCAGTCACCGTCCCCGTGATGCCGAGGGCAACCGTCTCGCGGTGGTGCATGTTGCCCGTATCCAGGTCAGCGCGGAGTTCACCGACTTCGAGCGACTCAGCGGCTTTCTTGACTTCTGGTCCGGCACGGACGCGGTCGAGGTGTCCGGTGTCTCGTGGGACGTCAGCACCAAGAACCGGCGGTCGTACGAGACCGAGGTCCGCAAGGCCGCGGTGGACGACGCTGTCGCAAAGGCCCAGTCATATGCCAACGCCGTGCGGCGCGGCAAGGTCGTCGCCCTGCAGATCGCCGATCCGGGGATGCTGACGCATCCTGTCGGGGGCCGGGATTCGATGCCGGAGCTGACCCGGGTTGCGTTCGCTGAATCCGGACGCGGCCCCGGGCTCGACCTGACTCCTGAGGACATCGTCATCCACGTCGACGTGGACGCTCGCTTCCAGTCTGACTGACTGTACCGCGCGAAAATGCCCCCTGACCTGCGCAGATATCGTCTCGCGACTTGAGTTCAAGACATACCGAGAGTATGGTGCAAGGCGTGTGGTCCTTCATGTACGAGCGCGCCAGCACCCTGGTGGGTGCCGTGAGAACGCCGCGACGGCGGGAGAGATTGGCTTTGCCCGGCCGCGGACCGATGAAGGTCGTCTACGAGCACGCCGTGGTGCACGAGAGCTACAGCCTCAAGTCGCGCGTGCTCCAGCGCGCGATGCGGATCGTCTTCAAGCCGGTCATGCGCTACACCCCGATCAACGAGCGGTCGATAGCTGCGGTGCAGACCCTCGACGGCCTGTCGAGACGTCGCCGACGTTCGCCGCACATCGTCGGCCAGGCGTACGAGCTCGGCGGCGTGCGGGTCGAGGCGATGAAGCATCGGCACGGACCGGACAGCGACATGACCCTGATGTACCTCCACGGCGGGGGCTTCTTCTCCGGCAGCATCCAGACCCACCGACGGATCTGTGAGCGACTCGCGCTCAGGACGGGAGCGACCGTCATCTCGGTCGATTACGTGCAGCTGCCCCAAGGATCGCTCGCGGACTCGGTGGCGGACGCGATCGCGGCGTACGCCGCGCTCGTCGAGGTGTCGGACCATCCCGACAAGATCGTGGTGGCGGGTGATTCCGCCGGCGGCTACCTGACCATGAAGATCGCCGAGCTCGCCACGCGTCGGGGCCTCCCGGCGCCGGCTGCACTCATCGGGTTCTCCCCGCTGCTCAGCGTCGACCCCGACCGCCACGACAAGGCTGTCGAGCGAGCGATCCGGGCCAAGGACGCCTACCTGCCGATCAAGCGGCTGGCGCAGATGAGGGAACGGTGGCTGCCCGAGGACGCCCGCATCGAGGGGTACGCCTCGCCACTGCACGCTTCGGCGTACATTTCGTCGCCGACCTTCCTGGTGGCGGTCGAGGACGAGATCCTCCGGCCAGAGGTCGAAGCCATGGCGCTGCTGCTGTCGGCGCGTGGTGTCGAGGTGGAGACCCATCTGTGGCGCAAGCAGGTGCATGCCTTCCCGGTGTTCGCCGATGCGCTGCCAGAGGGAGAGATGGCGCTACGATTGGCCGCCGACTTCGCCCGACGCGCCATCGGGGAGCCGGTCCGGATCCCGACCGAGGATCCCGGTGCGCACGAGGAGACCATGTCCGGCGAGCTCCTGCCGGACCGTGACGACTCGATCGCGTGAGGCGCTGCACGGTCTCGCCCGGGCGGATCTTTGCGTATAAACAATCAGGCTTGACTGTTTGTGCGATTGGCCGCATTCTGATCGAGTGAGCACCGAGGCGTCCCAGACGCGCACGCCGCAGGGGGAGCGCTCGCGCGCCATGCGGCTGCGCCTGATGGAAGCCACGATCGACTCCCTCGTCGAGCTCGGCTGGGCCGGCACGACCACGACCGTCGTGAGCAGCCGGGCTGGGGTCAGCCGCGGGGCTCAGCTGCATCACTTCCCGAGCAAGCTGGATCTCGTGGTGGCTGCAGTCGGGCACCTCACGGACCGGCGCCGCGACGACATGCGCCAGGCCGCCGCCGACCTCCCGGATCAGGGTCGCACCCGCGCCGTGCTCGAGATCCTCTCGGCGCAGTTCGTGTCGCCGGTGTTCTTCGCCGCGCTGGAGCTGTGGGTCGCGGCACGCACCGATACCGAGCTGCGCGAGTCCGTGGCACCTCTGGAGCGGCGGGTCGGTCGCGAGACCCATGCGTACGCGCTGGAGCTGCTCGCGGTCGACGAGTCGCGTGGGGACAACCGCCGCATCGTCCAGGCGACCCTCGACCTGCTGCGCGGACTCGGTCTCGCGGCATCCCTCAGCGACGACACCAGACGCCGGGCCGCCGTGCTCGACTCCTGGGCCGTCGTCCTCGACCACCAGCTGGAGACCCCATGACGAACCTGAGCGTCCTCGACGGCGTCCTGTCCGATCTCGCCGCGGAGAGCCAGCAGCTCGACGCCTGGGTCGCCAGCCTGCCAGCCGACGGGTGGGCCACCGTCACGACTCCACAGGGGTGGACGGTCGCACACCAGGTCGGGCACCTGCACTGGACCGACCTCGCGTCCCACTCGGCGATCACCGAGCCGGACGAGTTCGCCCGTGGCATCAAGTCTGCCGCCTCCGATCCCGGGGGATTCATCGACGAGGCCGCCGAGGAGATGGCGGCCCTGCCGCCCGAGCAGCTGTTGGCTTCATGGCGCGAAGGTCGGGTCGCGCTCGACGCGGCCCTGCGCACAGTGCCTGACGGCGAGAAGATCCCCTGGTACGGGCCCCCGATGAGCCCGGCGTCGATGGCGACCGCACGCGTCATGGAGACCTGGGCGCACAGCCACGACGTCGCTGAGGCTCTCGGCCTGCCCATCCCACAGACCTCGCGGGCCAAGCACGTGTGTCACATCGGCGTGCGGACCCGCGGGTTCGCACATCTGGTGCGTGGTGAACAGGCTCCCACGGTGGACGTCCGAGTCGAGCTGACCGGTCCGGATGGTGACGTGTGGGCCTGGGGACCGCAGGATGCGCCGGAACGGATCACCGGTTCCGGCTACGACTTCGCGCTGCTGGCAACCCGTCGTCGCCATGTCGACGACGTCGACGTGCACGCCGAGGGAGACCACGCGGCCCACTGGTTGACGATCGTGCAGGCATTCGCGGGGATGCCAGGCGCCGATCCGGTCAGGATGGCCGAGCGATGAGCGGGGTCTCGGCCGATGTCGTGCGGATCGGGAACTGCTCGGGCTACTACGGCGACCGGTTCTCTGCGATGCGCGAGATGCTGGAGGGCGGCGAGCTGGACTACCTCACCGGTGACTACCTCGCCGAGCTGACGATGCTGATACTGGGCCGTGACCGGATGAAGGACGCGACGCTCGGCTACGCCAAGACGTTCGTGCGACAGATGACCGACTCGATGGCATTGGCCAAGGAGCTTGGCGTCAAGATCGTCGCCAACGCCGGAGGGCTCAATCCTGCCGGCCTCGCTGACAAGCTCCGCGAGATCGCCGCAGAGCAGGACCTCGAGATCTCGATCGCGCATGTCGAGGGCGACGATCTGCTGGCCCGGTCCGGCGAGCTCGCGTTCGGCAGCGTCATGACGGCGAACGCCTACCTCGGGGCCTTCGGCATCGCTGCGGCCCTCCGGGCCGGTGCCGACATCGTGGTGACCGGACGAGTCACGGACGCCTCGGTCGTCGTGGGACCGGCGATCGCGCACTTCAACTGGGACAGGAGCGATCTGGACCGGCTGGCCGGCGCGGTCGTCGCCGGTCACGTGATCGAGTGCGGCACACAGGCGTCCGGCGGCAACTTCTCCGGATTCACCGAGCTCGACATGTCGAGCCCTCTGGGGTTCCCGATCGCGGAGATCTCCGACGACGGCTCCGCCGTCATCACCAAGCACGACGGCACCGGCGGAGCGGTCACGGTCGACACCGTCACGGCCCAGCTCGTGTACGAGATCGGGCACCCGACGTATCTCGGTCCCGATGTCTCCGCACGGCTCGACACCCTGGAGCTGGCGCAGACCGCGCCGGATCGGGTGTCGATCACCGGTGCCGTGGGCGAGGCCCCGCCGGCGACCGCCAAGGTCTGCCTGAACGCACTCGGCGGATTCCGCAACAGTGTCGAGTTCCTGCTGACCGGGCTGGACATCCCCGAGAAGGCGGCCCTGATCCAGGAGCAGATGGAGAGCGCCCTCGCCGCCGGCACCGCCCCGGAGTCGATCGAGTGGCAGCTCGACCGCACCGACATACCGGATCCGGAGACCGAGGCCGCAGCGACGTCGCTGCTGCGCTGTCAGGTCAGGAGCGCGCAACCCGATCCGGTCGGGCGGGCGTTCAGCGATGCTGCGATCCAGCTGGCGCTCGCGTCCTACCCCGGCTTCAGCGTCACCCGACCGCCAGCGGCCGGCACGCCCTTCGGCGTCTACCGGCCGGCTTACGTCCCGCAGTCGGAGGTTCCGCACGTCGTGGTTCACGCCGACGGCACCCGCCAGGAGATCCCGCCCCCCGAGGCCGTGTCGACCGGACAGGCAGCAGCAGCGGCGCGCACCCGCCCTGAGCTTCCCGAGTGGGTTGGCGACATCGTGCGCACCCAGCTGGGCCGACTTGTGCACGCCCGATCGGGAGACAAGGGTGGCGACGCCAACATCGGGGTCTGGATCCCGGCCGATCACCCGCACCGCGACGACGCCTACGCGTGGCTGGCGGGCTTCCTCGACGAGGCCACGATCCGTGAGCTCCTGCCGGAGACGGCGACGCTCGAGCTGGAGATCCACCTGCTGCCCAACCTGGCCGCAGTCAACATCGTCGTCCACCGCCTGCTGGGTGAGGGGGTGGCGTCGTCCACCCGGTTGGATCCGCAGGCCAAGGGTGTCGGCGAATGGCTTCGGGCGCGTGACTGCGCGATGCCGGCGAGGCTCCTGCCGGAACACGTCGCCCAGGCCGCGCTGTGAACGTCTGGCAGACACCCGAGCGACAGGCGCTGCGGGAGCTGGTCACCTCGTTCACCCAGCGGGAGATCGCGCCACACCTGCCGGCGTGGGAGGACGACGGCATGCTGCCCCGCGAGCTGCACCGCCAGGCCGCCGAGGTGGGCCTGCTGGGCATCGGTTTCGACCCGGAGGTCGGCGGAGCCGGCGGTGACATCATCGACGCGACGATCATGACCGAGGCGGTCCTGGCCGGGGGCGGCTCATCGGGCCTGCTGGCGAGCCTGTGCACCCATGGCATCGCAGTGCCGCACATCGTCGACAGCGGCAACGCCGATCTGATCGACCGCTATGTTCGACCGACGCTGGCCGGCGAGCTGATCGGTTCGCTGGCCATCACCGAGCCAGGAGGCGGTTCGGACGTCTCTGCCCTCACGACTCGCGCCGTCCTGGACGGCGACGAATGGGTTGTCAACGGCGCCAAGACATTCATCACATCGGGCGTCCGGGCCGACTTCGTCACGACGGCCGTACGCACCGGTGGTGCCGGTTTCGGGGGCATCAGCCTCCTGGTCATCGACAAGGAGCTGCCCGGCTTCTCGGTCTCGGCCCCGCTCAGGAAGATGGGTTGGCACTGCTCCGACACCGCCGAGCTGACATTCGACGATGTCCGGGTGCCGGCAGGCAACATCGTGGGTGTCGTCGACGGCGGCTTCGGGCTGATCATCAACCAGTTCGTCAACGAACGGGTCAGCCTCGCTGCGCAGGGCTACGCGACGGCCCAACGAGCCCTCGATCTGTCCGTGGAGTACGCCCGGCAGCGAGAGACGTTCGGCAAGCCGCTGATCACTCGACAGGTCATTCGACACAAGCTGGTCGAGATGCACAGCCGAACTGCCGCCGCACGCTCCCTGACCCGGGAGGCGGCCGAGCTGGCCGCAGCCGGCCGCAGCCCCTTGCTCGAGGCCGTCGTCGCCAAGAACGTCTCGGTCGCGGCCTGTGAGTGGGTGGTGTCCGAGGCCGTGCAGATCTTCGGCGGCATGGGCTACATGCGCGAGTCCGAGGTCGAGCGCCACTACCGGGACGCCCGGATCCTCGGGATTGGTGGCGGGGCCACCGAAGTGATGACCGATCTGGCCGCCAAGTTGTTGGAGTACTGAGATGCGCACAGCAGTGGACACGTCCTCGGAGGCGTACACGACGAACCGCGGCAGCATGCTGGAGCGGGTGGCCGACCTGGCCGAGCAGCATGCCAAGGCGCTGGCCGGTGGCGGTGAGAAATATGTCGCCCGGCACCACCAGCGGGGCAAGCTGACCGCGCGCGAGCGCATCGAGCTGCTCGTGGACCCCGACTCGCCCTTCCTCGAGCTGTCGACCCTCGCGGCCTGGGGTACCGACTTCGCGGTGGGCGCGTCGATCGTGACGGGTATCGGTGTCATCGAGGGTGTCGAGTGCATGATCGTGGCGAACGATCCGACCGTGAAGGGGGGGTCGTCGAATCCGAGCACGCTCAAGAAGGGGCACCGTGCCGCGCAGATCGCCGCCGAGTGCGGGCTGCCGACGATCAACCTGGTCGAGTCCGGCGGCGCCGACCTGCCGACACAGAAGGACATCTTCATCCCGGGTGGCGCCTCGTTCCGCAACATCACCCGAGCCAGCGCCGCACGCTGTCCCACCGTCGCACTGGTGTTCGGCAACTCGACGGCTGGCGGCGCCTACGTGCCCGGCATGAGCGACTACGTCGTGATGGTCAAGGAGGGCGCCAAGGTGTTCCTCGCGGGACCGCCACTGGTCAAGATGGCCACCGGGGAGGAGTCCGACGACGAGTCGCTCGGCGGCGCCGAGATGCATGCCCGCACGTCGGGGCTGGCCGACTATCTGGCCGCCGATGAGCGCGACGCGATCCGTATCGGCCGCTCGATCGTCAAGCGCCTCAACTGGACCAAGCGCGGCACGGTTCCGGAGCCGACCTACGCCGAACCGAGCCTCGACCCCGAGGAGCTGCTCGGCATCGTGCCGACCGACCTCAAGATCCCGTTCGACCCGCATGAGGTCATTGCTCGCCTGGTCGACGGATCGGAGTTCGACGAGTTCAAGCCGCTCTACGGCTCGTCGCTGGTGACCGGCTTCGCCCAGCTGCACGGGCACCCGGTGGGCATCCTGGCCAATGCGCAGGGGGTGTTGTTCAGCCAGGAGGCGCAGAAAGCCACACAGTTCATCCAGCTCGCCAACCAGATCGACACACCGCTGCTGTTCCTGCACAACACGACGGGCTACATGGTCGGCGCGGAGTACGAGCAGGGCGGCATCATCAAGCACGGTGCGCAGATGATCAACGCGGTCTCCAACTCGACCGTGCCGCACATCTCGATCGTGATGGGCGCTTCCTACGGTGCCGGGCACTACGGCATGAGTGGCCGGGCGTACGACCCACGATTCATGTTCAGCTGGCCCACCGCCAAGTCAGCCGTGATGGGCCCCGCGCAGCTGGCCGGTGTCATCTCGATCGTCGCCCGCGGCGCCGCCGAGGCCAAGGGGCAGCCCTACGACGAGGACGGCGACAGGCAGATGCGCGCGTACATCGAGGATCAGATAGAGAAGGAGTCCCTGGCGTACTTCACCTCGGGGATGCTCTATGACGACGGCGTCATCGACCCGCGCGACACCAGGACGATCCTCGGCATCTGCCTGAGCGCGATCAACACCGTCCCGGTCAAGGGCGCCGAAGGATATGGAGTGTTCCGCCCGTGAACCGCGCCGCTCCGGTCTCGCCGCTCCAGCGGATGGTGGCCCATTGCCCGCGCGCCTCCCGAGGAGCCTGCTCATGATCTCCTGTGTGCTGGTTGCCAACCGGGGGGAGATCGCCCGCCGAGTCTTCCGAACGTGTCGCGACCTGGGCATCTCGACCGTCGCGGTTTTTTCGGACGCCGACACCGGCTCGCCCTTCGTGCTCGACGCCGATGTCGCGGTGCGGCTGCCGGGCAGCACACCGACGGACACGTATCTGCGCGGCGATCTGGTGATTGCTGCTGCGCTGCGCGCCGGGGCCGACGCGATCCATCCGGGCTACGGCTTCCTGTCCGAGAACGCACAGTTCGCTCGCGACGTCGCCGCTGCGGGCCTGACGTGGATAGGTCCCTCGGCCGAGACGATCGACGCGATGGGCTCCAAGATCCGTGCCAAGGAGCTGATGTCAGCCGGCGGCGTGCCCGTCCTGAGCGTCGACGCGGCCACCGCGGACCCTGCGGATTTCCCCTTGCTGGTCAAGGCTTCAGCCGGTGGAGGCGGACGCGGGATGCGAGTCGTCACCGATCCTGAGGACCTCGCGGGCGAGCTCGTCGCGGCCGGTGCCGAGGCGCGATCCGCCTTCGGCGACGACACGGTGTTCGTCGAGCCCTACCTGCCC
This sequence comes from Aeromicrobium sp., assembly GCF_049587115.1. Lineage (GTDB taxonomy): Bacteria > Actinomycetota > Actinomycetes > Propionibacteriales > Nocardioidaceae > Aeromicrobium. The sequence continues at coordinate 19,621 of NZ_JBAVDI010000042.1, read as the reverse complement.
ACTGCGCGACACATCGAGGTGCAGGTCATGGCCGACGGCCACGGCACGTGCTGGATCGTCGGCGATCGTGACTGCTCGATCCAGCGTCGCCACCAGAAGGTCGTCGAAGAGGCGCCAGCCCCGGCGGTCAGCGAGCCTGTCCGTGCGGTAATCCACGACGCAGCGCGCGCGGCGGTCAGAGCGGTCGACTATGTCGGCGCCGGCACGGTTGAGTTCCTCGTGTCGGACGCCCACCTCGACAGCGGCAAGGCCTACTTCCTGGAGATGAACACGCGGCTTCAGGTCGAGCATCCCGTGACGGAAGCGGTGTTCGGCGTCGACCTGGTCGCGCTGCAGATCGCCGTGGCCGAAGGTGCAGCGCTCGGTGCGGAGCCGGGCGTGGCGATCGGTCATGCGATCGAGGTCCGCCTGTACGCGGAGGATCCGGCCGACGACTGGCAGCCGCAGACCGGGACGGTGCGCGGGTTCGAGATCGATGGCAGCCGGTTCGCGAGCCCGACGGCGTACGGCCTGCGGATCGACTCCGGTGTCGAGACCGGTTCGACGGTCGGGATCCACTACGACGCGATGCTGGCCAAGCTGATCGCGCATGGACCGGACCGCACCACCGCGATCCGGCGGCTCGGCGCGGCACTGCGGGGTCTCCGGCTGCACGGCGTGACGACCAACACCGACCTGTTGCTCGCCATTCTTGCCGATGAGGAGTTCGCTGCCGCGCGCGTGCACACCGCATTGCTCGACCAGCGGCTGTCCGCGTGGACAGCACCGCGCCAAGATGACCGAGCGGTGCGCAAGTCGGCGCTCGCAGCGGCGGTGGCCGAGGCCAGCTCGGCCACGGCCAGCGCGACCGTGCTTTCCCGGATCCCGACCGCGTTCCGCAACGTGCCCAGCCAGCCACGCACTCGGACGTACGTGGTGTCGACCGGCTCGATCGGCGAGGTGACCGTCTCGTACAGCGCGGGTCTGGTGCAGCACGACCTCGAGAACGTGACGGTGTCCAGCGCCTCGCCGTCGCGCGTCGTGCTCGAGGACGGCGGTCTCACCGAGACCTATGACATCACGATTGGCAACGGCTGGGTCGACGTCGACGGACCGCGCGGCGCCATCGACTTCACCCCGATCCCCGACTTCGTCGATCCGGCGGACGTCGTCGCGGAGGGATCGCTGCTGGCGCCCATGCCGGCCGCGGTCGTGAGCGTTGCCGTTCAGGACGGTCAACAGGTCGACCGCGGTGACGTCATTGTCGTGCTCGAGGCCATGAAGATGCAGCACACCATCACCGCGCCGACCGACGGCGTCGTCACCCAGCTGTCAGTGGTCGCTGGCACGCAGGTCGAGTCCGGAACCGTACTCGCCATCATCGAAGGAGAAACCCCATGACGAGCTTCACCGAGTCCGACGAGCGGATCGCCCTGCGCAAGGCGGTGGCCGATCTGGGCAGCAAATATGGACGCGACTACTTCGAGCAGGCAGCCAAGGACGGTCGCAAGACCACCGAGCTGTGGGCGGAAGCGGGCAAGCTCGGCTACCTCGGTGTCGCGGTTCCCGAGGAGTTCGGTGGCGGAGGTGGCGACATCGGTGATCTTGCCGCGGTCTGCGAAGAGCTCGCGGCAGCCGGCAGCCCGCTGCTCCTGATGGTCGTCTCCCCGGCGATCGTCGGCACGATCATCGCGCAGTACGGAACCCAGGAGCAGAAGCAGCGCTGGCTGCCCGGTCTGGCCGACGGGACCTCGACCTTTGCGTTCTCGATCACCGAACCGGATGCCGGATCCAACTCCCACAAGATCATCACGACGGCCTACCGCACCGACGACGGATGGCGGCTCAAGGGCACCAAGACCTACATCTCCGGCGTCGACGAGGCCAGCCACGTCCTGGTCGTCGCGCGCACCGAGGATGCCAGGACAGGCAACCTCAAGCCGGCGCTGTTCCTCGTGCCGACCGACACAGCCGGATTCACCTATCAGGAGATCGACATGGGCATCACGTCGCCGGAGAAGCAGTTCACGCTGTTCTTCGACGACGTCCTGCTCCCGGCGGACACGCTGGTGGGAAGCGAGGACGCCGGCATCGACCAGCTGTTCGCAGGTCTGAACCCCGAACGGATCATGGGAGCGTCGTTCGCGACCGGCACGGCCCGGCTCGCCCTGGCCAAGGCGACGGAGTACGCCAGGCAACGGCAGGTCTGGAAGGCGCCGATCGGCTCGCACCAGGCGATCGCGCATCCGCTGGCCGAGTCCTTCATCGAGATCGAGATGGCTCGTCTGATGACCCAGCGCGCAGCCGCTCTGTACGTCGCGGGTGACTTCATGGCGGCCGGCGAGGCAGCCAACATGGCGAAGTACGCCGCCGGTGAAGCCGTGTGCAACGCTGTCGACCGGGCGATCCAGACGCACGGCGGCAACGGGCTGGCCAACGAGTATGGTCTGGTCCAGATGCTCGCCGGATCCCGGTTGTCGCGGATTGCTCCGGTCAGCAAGGAGATGGTGCTCAACTTCATCGCCCAGTTCTCGCTGGGCCTGCCCAAGTCGTACTAGCTGGCTGCGACCACCCCCGGGTGGGACGCGATGCCGCCCAGTCCAGGAGATCGTGAATGACAGAGCTGGTTCACCTCGAGGTCGCCGATCAGATCGCGACCATCACGCTCGACAGCGACCACAACCGCAACGCACTCAGCAAGCAGCTGGTCAGCGAGCTGGTCGAGCACCTCACCACGGCGGATGCCGATCCGCAGACCAGGGCGATCCTGATTCGTTCGGCCGGTCGGGTCTTCTGCTCCGGCGCCGACATGGCCGAAGCGGCTGCCGGAGGCATGGCTGAGGGTGCCGCCACCGTGGTCGCGCTGCAACGTCAGATCGCCGCCGCGGCCAGCCCGGTCGTGGTCGAGCTGGCCGGACCAGTGCGCGCTGGTGGCCTGGGCATCGTCGGGGCAGCCGACATCGTTCTCGCGGCCCAGTCGGTCACGTTCCAGCTCACCGAGGTACGACTCGGGCTGGCGGCGGCGAGCATCTCGGTCAGCCTGCTGCCGCGGCTCACCTCTCGAGCGGCAGCCGACCTGTTCCTCACGGCCCGGCAGTTCGATGCCGCTGAAGCCGTGACAGCTGGGCTGGTCACCCGGGCCGTGGCCGACGCCGAGCTGGCTGGCGAGATCTCGCGCGTCCTGATGGATCTGGCCCAGGGATATCCACAGGGCCTGCGCGAGAGCAAGAAGATCCTCAACCATGACCTCCTCGCCCGCATCGACGCCCTCGGCGACGACCTGGCGGTCAAGTCCGCCGAGCTGTTCGGCAGCGACGAGGCCCGCGAGGCGATGACGGCCTTCCTCCATCGCAGCAAGTAGCCCCAGCCGGCGCCACAGGCCTGCGCTGGACGCCCGGCTCGCCATGTCCACGTAGCGGTCGGCGTCCTGCAAAATGCTTCTCGCACGACATACACTGGTGAGTTCCTTCGGGCGAAGAGGAGTCGGGTGAGCGCGAACAACGCGGAGCAGCACGAGATCGACACAGAACAGGCGTACGTCGACGCCGTCTACGAACGTCTCGATGCATCCGCCAAGGTGGCCCAGTCCCTCGTTGTCGAGGGGATGGCGCGAGGTCATGTCGGCAATGAAGGTGGTCTGGTCGAACGCGACGCGATGGTCTACCAGGCATCGTTGCGGCTGTCTGCGCTCAATGCCGCGCACGACGGCCTGGTGTTCGGGCGGCTCAACCTGCTGACCGGGGAGTCCCGCTACATCGGCCGGATCGGAGTCCGTGATTCCGATCGCGAGATCATGCTCGTCGACTGGCGCGCACCGGCAGCTGCAGTCTTCTACCAGGCCACGGCGCAGGAGCCTTCCGGCGTGATCCGGCGCCGCGTCCTGCGCTGCGCCAACGACAAGGTCATCGGTGTCGAGGACGACCTGCTCGACAGCGAGAACGCTCCCGACGACCTGGTCGTCGTCGGGGAGGGCGCCTTGCTCGCGAGCCTGACCCGAGCCAGGGACAGCACGATGCACTCGGTGGTCGCCACGATCCAGAAGGAGCAGGACGAGGCGATTCGCGCGCCGAGCCGGGGGGCCACGACGATCGGCGGCGGACCGGGCACCGGCAAGACCGTCGTCGCGCTGCACCGAGCGGCCTATCTGCTCTACACCGATCGTCGTCGCTTCGAGTCCGGCGGGGTGCTGGTCGTCGGTCCGTCGACGGTGTTCATGAACTACATCGAGCGGGTGCTGCCGAGCCTCGGTGAGACGAGCGTGACGCTGCGATCCCTCGGCGAGGTCGTCGACGGCCTCCGCACGTCCCGACACGACGAGCCGGTCGCGGCGGCGGCCAAGGGATCGCCCCGGATGGCCGCATTCCTCGCCCGCGCTGCCGCGGCACCGATGCCGGGTGCCCCGACGGAGTTCCGCTACTTCTACAAGGACGATGTCCTCCGGCTGGATTCACCTCAGCTCGAGCGGATCAGGCGTCGCCTGCTGTCCGGTGGCAAGCGCAACCGGGCTTATCAGAAGGCGCCGGAGGCGCTGGTTGCCGCACTGTGGCGGCAGGTCGCCGGCGAACGGGCGCTGGAGAAGGGGGAAGAGGAGTTCGTCGAGATCATCACGACCGACGACCGCTTCGTCGACTTCGTCGAGGACTGGTGGCCACCGGTCGAGCCGATCGAGGTGTGGCGGACGCTGCCGGACGTGCTGGACGAGCTCGGGCACGGCGCATTCAACGCGACCGAGAGTGCGGCGCTGAAGCTCTCGTGGGCGATCGGCGAACCGAGCATCCAGGATGTCCCCTTGATCGACGAGCTGCGCTACGTCATCGGCGAGGTGCCGGTCAGCGATGGAGACAACGATGACGCGCCCAAGCAGCTCATGAGCTTCGAGCGGCGGGAGCGCGAGGACCGGTCAGAGCGTTACCGCTCGACCCAGAGCATCGAGGATGACGGTTTTGCCCACGTCCTGGTCGACGAGGCGCAGGATCTGTCGCCTATGCAGTGGCGAATGCTGGGTCGTCGAGGTCGTCATGCGAGCTGGACGATCGTTGGCGACGAGGCCCAGTCGTCGTGGCCGCACCCACAGGAATCGGCCGCAGCCCGCAGCACAGCGCTCGAGGGCAAGCCGGAGCACGCCTTCCGGCTGTCGACCAACTACCGCAACTCTGCCGAGATCTACGACCTGGCGGCACAGGTCGCGGCGATAGCGGTTCCCCACCCCGATCTCGCCGATGCCGTACGCCGCACCGGTGAGCAGCCCGTGCATCTGACGGTCCGATCCGACGAGCTGGTGAGCGCCGTCCGACGCAGCGCCGAGGAGATTCTCGACCGGGTCGACGGCACTGTCGCGATCGTCGCCCCGACCGCCAGTCTGACCGGGCTCCGCAGCGATCTCGCCGAGCTTCTCGAGCGGCACCCCGATCGGCTCCGGCTGCTCGACGGCCTCGACACCAAGGGTCTGGAGTTCGACGGTGTCGTAGTCGTCGAACCAGACGAGATCACCGCCGAGTCCAGTGCCGGGTGGCGCACGCTGTACGTCGTGCTGACCCGGGCGACGCAGCTGCTGACCACGGTTGGCACGACCGATGCGTGGTTGCGTCGACTGGCATGAACCGCCTACTCAAGCTGGTTCTGCTCACGGTCCTCGCCGTCGGCGTGGCGCTGCCGACTGCGTACACGACCCTGATCCACAGCGAGCGCGACATCGCGATCGGGGCACACGACGCCACGGTGCAGCCGACCTTCACCGGGCACGCCAGGATCGAGTTCGGCCCCCTGATCCCGGACATCCGGTTGCCCGCGACGACACCGCTGGGCCTCGGCACGGACATCCGGCTCGGGGGCAGCGAGGTCACCGATCTGGAGCAGCTGATCGCGCGCGACGCAGTCATCGCCTCGCAGCCGGAGGGTGAGATCGAGGCCGTGCGAAGCACCATGATCGCGATGCTCGTCGATGCGGCGCTGCGTGGCATCGGAGTCGCCTTGCTGGTGGTGCTGATCGCAGTGCTCGCGTGGCAGGCGATCGGACACGACCGCCGGCGGGCGATCTGGGCCGCCGCGCGCCACCCGCACCGGCGTCAGGTGATCGCAGCAGCGGCGGTCACGGCAGTGGCGATCGGAGCGCTGACGCTCGTGGCCACTCCCGAGCGACCGCGTGGCAGCGGGACGCAATGGGTTCCGATCGGCTCGGTGTTCCCCGACCTGCCGGCCGACCCCGTCCTCGACAAGGTCGAGATCGCGCAGGGCGCGTCGACCAGAGGGAGCCGGGCCGTGGTCGAGGGTGCACTGGCGACCTATCGCACCTCGGTCGCGTTCTACGGCCGGCTCGCGGTCACCGCCGAGACCGCAGACCTGCGCGCCCCGCTGGACGGGGAGACCACGGCGCTGGTGGTGACCGACCGCCACGACAACATCGGCATGGATCCGGTCGCTCGCGCCATCGCCGATCGAGTCAACGCCCGCATCGTGATCGACCTGGGTGACGACACCTCGAACGGAGCCAGCTGGGAGACCTTCAGCATCAACTCTTTAGCTCGTGAGTTCGACGGCTTCGACGTGGTGTCGGTCGCCGGCAACCACGACACCGGCGGCACGGTCGCCAAGCAGATGGTCGACAAGGGCTTCAACCTGCTCGACGGAGAGCCGGTAAAGGTCGGCGGCATCCGTTTTCTGGGCAGCAGCGATCCGCGGAGCTCCGGCCTGACCTCGGGTTACAACGGCGACCCGTCGGACAACAGCGCCGCCATCCGCGCTCAGGACGAGAATCTGATGAAGGTGGCGTGCGACGCCGGTGATGTCAGCGTCATCGCTGTGCACAGCCCCTCCTCAGCCAAGAGTGTCGCGGCCTCGGGGTGCGTCGATCTGGTGCTGACCGGACACCTGCACCGCCAGGTCGGTCCCACCGTCATCGAGGGCGCGAACGGTCGATCCACGACCACCCTCACGACCGGATCGACCGGGGGCGCGGTCTACGCGTTCGCGCTCGGCAGCAAGCTGCGCCGACCGGCGCAGGTCGCGATCGTGACGTTTGCCGACGGCAAGCCGATCGGCCTGCAGCCGGTCACATTCAACACCGGCGGGATGATCGAGCCTGCCGACTACACGCGGCTGGCGACGAGCTCGCGTCAGCCGCTGGTGGCACGGCCCTAGCTGCAGCGCGCCACGATCAGCTCCGCGTACGCTCTCGCGCAGGCCACGACTTCGTCGACCGACACCCGCTCGTCGATGGCGTGCGCGTCGCCGATCGCACCCGGTCCGTACTGCACCGTCGGGATCCCTGCTGCGGCGTACTGACGCAGGTCCGAGCCGTACGGTGCACCGACGAGACGCGGTCGGGGACGTCCGGCGGCCATTGCCGCGTCGGCGACCTGTGCGCCGAACGGGTCGCCAGCGGGGAGGCGGCCGGCTGCGAAGTGCCCCCCAGGCCAGGTGACGACGGGAGGGTTTTCGGCGAGCCAGGTGTCGGCTGCCGCGGCCCGGGCCAGGGCCTGCTCGAAGGTCGTCTTCGCGTCGGAGAACGACTCGCCCGGCATGACGCCGTAGCGCCCTTCGGCGATGAGGAGGTCGGGCACCGTGCTGGCCCAGTCGCCGGCCTGCAGGATGCCGATGCTGATCGGCCACGGCTGGTCGCCGAATGGTTCGGGCGGAGCCGCGTTGCGGACCGCCTCGAGCTCGTGCAGGGCCCGATGCAGTAGTTCGAAGGCGGTGATGGCGCTGTGCCCGGCGGTTCGCATCGATCCGTGGGTGGCCCGACCCGCGACTTGGATCCGGAACGTGAGGGCACCCGCGTTGGCGGCGACGAGCTCGTTGTCGGTCGGCTCGGCGATGACACAGGACTCGCCTGTGTGTCCACGCAGCAGGGTCGCGAACGTCCCGAGGCCGCCGTCCTCCTCGCCGATCACCGTGTGCACGGCAAAGGATCGGGCCAGCGACATGTCGCTGACCGCTCGGGCGGCCGCGATGATCGCGACGACGCCGCCCTTCATGTCGCACACTCCACGCCCGAACCAGTTGCCATCCACCTCGCGTACGAGCCATGGGTCCGCATTGGTCCAGGACTCTGGCTCGCCGGGAGGCACGACGTCGACGTGACCGTTCAGGATCAGCGCGGGCGTGCCAGGGCCGGAAGTTCCGACACAACCCCATGCCTCCTCGCGCTCAACCTCCTCGCCGGGATAGTCCTCACGCGCGCGGAGGTCGTCAAGGTCAAGACGCCACTGGTCGACCTCCATCCCCAGGCCCGTCAGGGTGGCCGCGCACCAGCGCTGGACTGCGGTCTCGGCGTCCGAACCCCCGACGCTGGGGAAGTTGACGATCTGCGCCAGGTCCCGCCGGATCAGGTCGACATCGATGTCCATGCGGGCCAGTCTGGCATCGTCCCGGTTGCACCTGCCCGCCCGCGCCTCCGGCGAGTCCGGTACCCACACAACCGAGACCGGTCGGAGCCGCTCGGACGGAGCCCTGCGCTAGGCTCAGGCCATGACAGCCCAGTGCCACTCGTGGTGGCGCCACCCGTAGGTGGCTGTTGACGTGTGCCCAGACCGCCCGCGAGGCCGGCTCTGGGCACCAGTGCTTTGTGCACCGTTCCTGGCGGGTCCAGACATATCGAAGGAACTGAGATGACCGCTCTCGACGAGCTCCTTGCCCAGCCGGCGTTCGCGCTGATTCGCGTGCGGGATTCGGACACCGTGACGTTGATCGGCGGGCCGCGCACCGACATGGACTCGCTGTCCGACATTCCGCTGGTGCCCGGTAGCGACGCGGCGTGGAATCACCTCGTGCTGGTCCCCTTCGCCCAGGCGCGCGAACGCGGCTTCGAGGCACATCAGGACGGCACACCGTTGACGGCGATCGAGGCCGCCCACGTCGCCGAAATCCCCCTCATCGACATTCTCGACCTGCTGCCCGACGCCCCGATCGAGTTCACCGACCGAGGCGGGTTCGAGACCTCCGACGACGATTACGCCGACCTGGTCCGGCAGATCATCGCCGAGGAGATCGGTCAGGGTGAGGGCGCCAACCTGGTCATCAGCCGGAACTATCGGGCGCAGGTGGCCGACTGGGGCCACGATCGGGCGTTGACGGTCTTCCGCCGTCTGCTGGAGCGCGAGCGCGGGGCGTTCTGGACGTTCTGCATCTTCACTGGCGACCGCTACCTGATCGGCGCGAGCCCGGAACGGCACGTGAGCGTCGAGGACGGCCAGGTCCGGATGAACCCGATCAGCGGGACGTTCCGCATGCGCGGGCTGGACACCCACGCCGACCGCAAGCGCGAGCTGTTGCACTTCCTCAAGGATGAGAAGGAGATCTACGAGCTCTTCATGGTCGTCGACGAAGAGCTCAAGATGATGTGCGACATCTGCCACGAGGGTGGGCTCGTGCTGGGTCCCTACCTCAAGCCGATGACCCATCTCGTCCACACGGAGTACCTCCTCGCCGGGCGCACGAACCGCGACGTGCGCGAGGTGCTGCGCGACTCGATGTTCGCCGCGACGGTGACCGGAAGCCCGGTCGAGAACGCGTGCCGACTGATCAAGAAGTACGAGCCGGAGGGCCGCGGCTACTACGCCTCGGTCGCCGCGCTGATCGGACGAGACGGCGATGGTGTGCCGCGAGCTGACGCGCCCATCCTGATTCGTACCGCCGACGTCGATCTTGACGGGCGCCTCAAGGTCACTGCGGGTGCCACTCTGGTCCGCGACTCGGACCCGGAGCACGAGACCAGCGAGACGTGGGCCAAGGCTTCGGGAGTTCTCAGCGCCTTCGGCCTGGTCGAGGCAGCACCCGAGCCGCTCGAGGGATTTGACGCCTTCACCCGGGAGGACGATGTGCTGATCGCGTTGGGCACGCGCAACCAGCGGCTCAGTCAGTTCTGGCTCACCGACCAGTCCGGTGCCGCTCCGGTTCCGGCGCTGGCTGGCAAGCGTGTCGTGATCGTCGACGGTGAGGACGACTTCGTCAACATGCTGGCGCACGTCTTTGGCGTGCTCGGCATGACGACCGAGATCGTCCGCCACGATGTGTACGCCGACGGCGATCTCGATGGCTTCGACCTGGTCGTCGTGGGCCCGGGTCCGGGCGATCCTCGTGATCTGGACGATCCCAAGATTTCGGTGCTGCACGGTGTCGTGGCCGGCCTGCTGGAGACCCGACGCCCGTTCCTCGCGGTGTGTCTCGGCCACCAGACCCTGAGCCATCAGATCGGTCTGGACATCGTCTTCAAGGACATCGTGTTCCAGGGCACGCAGAGCAGGCTCACGGTGCGGGACCGCGCTGAGACGGTCGGGTTCTACAACACGTTCGTCGCTCGCGTGCCAGCAGATGGACTCCCCGAAAGTGTCTGGGTCGAGACCGAGCCGGTCAGCGGCGACGTGCACCTCGTTGCCGGTCCGCACTATCGTGGCGTGCAGTTCCACGCCGAGTCGATCCTGACCCAGAACGGCTTCGGCATCCTGCGTGACCTAGTCGCCGACCTCATCGGCTGACGGGCTCCCGGTCGCCGTCAGGCGCCGCAGGACGACCAGCATGTCCTGCCGATTATCCACACCGATTCGCCGCCGGATGCGCGCGACGTGATGTTCGACCGTCTTCGGCGAGATGAACAGGCGTTCACCGATCTCGCGATACGCCAGGCCATCGGCGACCATCACCGCGACCTCCCATTCGCGATCAGTCAGAGCGCTTGAGGGCTCGGACTCCGTGCCGGTGATCGCTACGTGGTCGGCTCGGGAGACCCGGTCCGTGGCACGCGCGATTTGCATCAGCTCCAGCATGACTGCCCGGTCCGGAGCGCGGGCGGCAGCGTGTGCCGCCAGACGCTTGGCATCCCAGTACAGTCCGAGCACCTCGAGCCCGGCGACAGCTGGACGCACCGCGTCGACATCGACCTCGCCGCGCAGTGCGCGGATCCAGGTCTGCCCTGCCCTAGCCAGATTGCCGGCGACCCGACTCGACGGCGCAGCTGTGACGAGGGCGTCCGCGTGAGGGATGACCTGGGCCGGTTCCTCGCCGAGGATTCCCGCCTGCACCCCGTACCAGTGGAACATCGCTGACCACAATGGTGGGCGGCCGAGCCGCTCGAGCAGCGCCTCGGCATCGGCGAGGTGGGAGGAGAGCCGGTACGACTCGCCCAGTCGTGCGGCGCACAGCGCGAGCTCGCCGAGCGACGGCAGGGAGTAGAGATCGACGGAGAACTCCGCGAGGCAGGCACGCGCTTCGATCCATCGATCGGCCAGGGCTCCGGGGTCATCACTCCGGCGCGCGATGCCGACCCGCAGAGCATGCACCGTGATGCTGTCACGGAGCTCGAGGGAACCAGTCCCGACGACCTGATCGACCATCGCGGATGCCGCAACCAGATCGCTGCGCAGCATCGTGACCCAGGCCAGGAGAAGGTGGTGCCGATTGCGCTGGATCGATCCGCCGAGATTGCACTCCAGCGCGGCGTCCAGCGCTGAGCTGGCAGTGTCCAGTTCACCCAGACCCATGGCGGCCAGAGCCGCGATCGCAGCCGGCGAGTCAGGGAGCACCAGACTTTCGCCGACCGGGCCCAGCGCTGCGGCAGCCTGGACCAGTACGGGTAGTGCGGCGCTGCCATCGGCCTGGATCGAGAGCTGCAGTCCCTGACCGAGCAGCCCGATGCCATGTCGGCTGGTGGTGGGCACTCCCGACTCGGCGGGCCGCCCCATCTCGTCGGAGGCGGCTCGGTCGCCGTCGCCCAGCAGCGCCCACACCGCCACCGCAGCGTCGGCGGCGATCCGCGCAGGCCCCAGATAGCGGTAGAGGTCCGCGCTCATGTGCGTCATCCCGCGGTGGGCATGGGCCACCGCCGCGGCTCTGACCGCGGTGACGACCGCCGGATGATCGGGATGCGCCAGCACCTTCTCGCAGGACCTGAGCGTCTGTTCGAAGTCGCCCTCCGCCGCTGCGCACGCCGCGAGCTGCGCCTCGATGGCGAGCGGATCAGCTCCGGCGAGCTCAGCAAGCGCGAGAATGCGTCGGCAATCTGACGGCTCGGCGGTGAGCAGCGCATCGACGAGGAGTGTTCTCAGCCTCGGTTCGCGGCAGCCCGAGGCGACCAGCGAGGTCGCGGTGTCCAGGCTCAGCGTTCCACTGGTCGTCAGTCGCTGGAGCACGCGATCGTGCAGGGTCTGGACCGACGCACGTCCCGCCCGGCTCAGTACTCGCTGTCGGTCGCTGGCCGACAGATGGGGGCTGGCAGGACGGACCAGGCCGTCTTCGCAGGTCTCGTCCAGACACGCGTAGATCGCCGCTGGCGACACGTCCAGGATCGCCGACATGTGGGACACGTCGAGCAGATCTGCGACGGCGATGAGGGTGAGGACATCGTCGCGCAGGCCGGGGTCGGCCCAGTCGGCAGACTCCGTGGGTGCGGCCTCCTCGGGAGGCCGATCCACCGTGCTCACGTCACTCCTCGACAGGCGCCAGACCTGGCGCCGTCTGGTCGGGGTTGTCCGACTGGGAGTCCTGATCCTCCGCGAGATCTAAAGCATCCGGAGGTCGCCGATCAGGTGCTGGATCGCTGATGTCGACCGACTCCGGGTCGGATTCGACGGTGGACACATCGGGATCGATCGGCGCCGCTGTCTTCGGCCTGACGTGGTCAGTCTCGAGGCTCGCAGGCGGGGGTACCTGGCGGGTCCTGACCGGCGGCGTGCGCAGCTGTGGCCTGTTCTGGTTGATGATGGTCGGCCCGTCGGCGTCGTTCGGTGGGGAGTAGCCAGCCGGATCCGTGGTCCCGGATTCGGTGGGTCGATCAGCCCACGTCAGCTGGGCGCCACAGACCAGAAGCACGAGCAACAGCCCGGTCGCCTGACTGCTACGGCGCCTCGTCCTTGATGGCGGCGGTCCTTCCGGTGCCACCGGCTCCGATGCTGACGGGCCGCCGCCGTCTCCTGACGTCACGATGTCCGGCCGGAGTCCCGGGTGTGAGCCGGCGAATACGGCAGCCGACCTGCGCTCGCGTCCTCGGCGGGGCCTGCGCACAGGCGTGATCAGGTGCTTGTCGTCCTGACGGCGCGCGACGTCTGGCAGCGAAGGTGCCGCACTTGTGGCGGGGCGGGGTGGGGTGTCCTGTCGGCGACCGCCTGCGTGGCGCTCCCGGGCAGGGCGATGGGAGGCGCTGAGCCAGGTGTGGACCTCGTCGACATCGGCCGGCCAGGTCCGTATTCGTGCCGCAGCATCGGCAGGACGGTCGGTCGGCGAGGGTGCCGCACTCTGGATCATCGGGTCAGGCTCCGACGGCTCGATCTTGACGTCGTCGGTGGTGGATTCGGCTTCGGCTCCGTGCCAAGCGGCCAGCGACCAGGGCTCGGAGCACTCTTCGACCGGGATCGCGGCATCCGTCTCGGCGTCCAACAGCTGGGCGTGCCTCCTCCAGGGGCGACGCTTGGTCATCGGCACTGAGGCGCTTTCCCGAGGTTCGAGCGTGTCCAGATCGCCTGCCGCCACCGAGGAAGCCTCGGCATGCCGACGCCCAGGTCGGACCACAGCGGCCCGATGGTCCACGCCAGCGGCCTGCTCTCGGGCGCCTACGGCGGTGATTTCGGTCGGTCGAGGGCTCACGACGACGTCGAGTCCGAGCCCGGCCGACACGGACTGGGCGATCAGGGGGATATGAGCGCCGCCGCCGACGAGCAGCACGCTGCGCACTGCTTGCCCGCTCGTCTCGATGGCGTCAGCCAGAATCTTCACCGATGCTCGTGCCCAGGGCAGCGCAATCTCCTCGAACTCGCCGCGCACGAGACGCAGGCGTGAATCCGGGCCGGCAAGCCGGGTGCCAAGGGTGGCAGCCGGACGCATCGACAGCGAATGCTTGGCCTCGTGGCATCGCTCAAGCAGCTCGGTTGCGGCCAGAATCGTGTCGGGATTCGAGACGTCGAGGGAACCACCGGACTCGCCGAGCCCTCGCAGGAGGTGGTGCAGGAGTCGGGCGTCGAGCTCGTTCCCCGATTCGCCCAGCTGCGCGGCCGGTCGGCCGATGATCTTGGGTCTGCGGGCGCGCCCGTGATGGACGACGGAGGCGCTGGTCGTTTCGGCACCGAGGTCCAGCACGGCGATGAAGTCGTCGAGCTCGGACTCGGTGCGAAGATGGCCGCGAACTGCTGCTTCGGCACTGTCGACCAGAACGATCCTCTCGCCCCCGGCCGCGCGGATCGCGTCGGCCGCGGCCTCTTTGGCATGGGTCGTCCACCAGCAAGGGACGGCCACCACGACACCCCGGCCCTGGGTCTCGTCGGGTTCGATCCCCGCGGACCGCATCGCGCGGACGACTTCGGCAGCGTAGAGATCGTGCGCGTGGAGCCGGCAGGTTCGACCCATCTCGTCTCGGAAGACCGAGGGAACAGGATCACCGACGCGCCCGGCCAGCCCCGCGACAACATGACGCATCGCGGGCAGGACCGCAGCCGTTTCGCACGTGCCGAAGTCATCCGCTGTGGTGGTCCCGCTGGAGCCGACATCCACGCCAATCGCCATGACCGGCCTTCCTCATCGTGGGGCCGGACCACTGTCGGCTCCCGGTGTGAGTTGATCCCCTCCCGACTCAACCGTGATGAACAGTCTCAAACGTAACAGCGAGATCTGATCATTGGGAAGCCTCTGCGACACATTGTCTACTTTCCCCGATAGCGAAATCCCCTATCCCCTGAGCGATCCCCCACAGCCCATTCCCGGTACCGCGTGGCGTGAAGTTGGGGACTCTGCCCCGATGGCAGGTACGAGATCCGGTCATAGATTCGTCGTGCTTCGACTCGAACGGGTCGATCACCGATTCAGGAGATTCCCATGGACACCATGACCTTGTTGAACTTCATCCTCGGACTGCTCGGCGACGACGCGAGCGCCGCTGCCTTCGACTACGACCCGCAGGGCGCGTTGGCCGAAGCTGGTCTGGAGGGCATCTCGTGCGCAGACGTCGACGCGGTGCTCCCGGTCGTCGCCGACTCGCTCCCGGTCGCCGCTGCGGGCTGGGGTCACGGGCACACCAACGTCATCCATCAGCTCAAGGCTGTCGTTGCCGCCTACCCACCGGGCACCACCACCAACATCGCCCAGAACATCTGGTCCGATGGCGACGTCATCCAGGCCTTCGGACTTGGCGATGGTGTGACCGTTGCCGGTTACGACAACGTGGCGGCCGGTCGCGACGCCTACAACGCTCAGGATGACGGTGTGATCGCCGGAGGGGACGCCACGGTCGCCCACGACACCGGCATCATCGCCGGCGGCAACGCCGCTCGGGATTACGGACAGGTAGCCGGGGGCAACGCGGCACGGGATGACGCGCAAGTCGCTGGCGGTAACGCTGCGGAAGACGACGCGATCGCTGCCGGAGGCGCAGCTGCTGAGGACGATGCGCAGGTCGCGGGCGGCAATGCTGCTGAGGACGATGCGCAGGTCGCTGGCGGCAATGCTGCGGAGGACGATGCGCAGATCGCTGGCAGCGATGCCGCCGAAGACGGTGGTCAGAACGGCGACAACAACGACAACGATGGTGTCGATCTGGAGAACGGTGACAACAATGCCGGCCAGGACAACTCGACTGAGGACAACGATGGTGTCGATCTGGAGGTCGGTGACAACAATGCCGGTCAGGACAACTCGATCAACGACTCCTACAACGACAACGATGGCAACGACGTCGAAGGCGGTGGCCAGGTAGGCGACACCAACAACTCGGACAACTCCAACCAGGGCAACGCGACGAACTCGAACAACGAGGACAACGACGGTGTCGATCTGGAGGCTGGCGACAACTTCGCGGGCCAGGACAACTCCGACAACTCCAACCAGGGCAACGAGACCAACACGAACTCGAACAACCAGGACAACGATGGTGTCGATCTGGAGGTTGGGGACAACAATGCTGGTCAGGACAACTCCGACAACTCCAATCAGGGCAACGCGACGAACTCCTACAACGAGGACAACGACGGTGTCGATCTGGAGAACGGTGGTCGCGGCTTGATCGACTCCGGCAACGTCGCGCTCGCGAACTCGATGAACGAGGACAACTCGACCGTTCTGGGCACGTTGACTCTCAACTCGAACAACGACAGCTCGGTGCAGGACAACGATGGGGTGGATCTGGAGAATGGTGGCCAGGTTGCTGGCGATGACTTGGCCCTCGACGAAGGTGTCAACAACTCCGGCGGCGACGTCGCGCGAGACGAAGGGGTGAATTCCGGCGGCGACAGCGTGCAGGATGGCGGCGTCAACAACTCCGGCGGCGACTTGACCACCGGTGGCAGCACGCACAACTCCGGCGGCGACATCACGACCGGTGGCGGGGTTCATTCCGGCGGTGACGTTGCTCAGGGCAGTGGGCAGGTCGGCGACTACTCAGATGACGATTTCAGCTATGTGGACAACAGTGACAACGACGCCATTGGCATCGGTTCATCGGTCAGTGACGGCGACACGGTCCACGGCAACGGCGAGATCCTGCCGTGATCGATCGCCAGCTCGCATGACCACCGTGTCCACGTGAACGAATACGTGGAACATGGCGTGGGCGGCCCCCGGATCCAGAGTGGATCCGGGGGCTGGCCCCATATTTCATGGCACCATGATTCGCGAAGGAGATGAGTCGTCATGAGTATTCATTCCGGAGCGTCCCCGCGAACCACTGAGATGACAGCGCTCTTGGCGCTCACCGCCGAGATCGCCTCCCAAGCAAATCGTCAAGATCTCGCCGCCCGCGTCAGCGCACTGAAGGACCGAGTGGAGGATCCCACGATGCGTGTCGTGGTGGTCGGCCAGTTCAAGCAGGGCAAGAGCGCGCTGGTCAACGCCATCATCAATGCGCCCGTGTGCCCGGTTGACGACGTGATCGGCACTGCCGTGCCTACCATCGTCAGGTACGCGGCGGAGCCTTCCGCGACGCTCTTCACGGAGGTGGACGGGCTCGAGGGCCTCCAGTCGAAGTCGATTCCGGTTGACTCGCTGAGACAGCATGTGACCGAGGCCGCGGTGGCCCACGATGGGGTCAGACCGGTTCGGGTGGAAGTGGGGGTACCAAGCCAGGTTCTGGCTGATGGTCTCGTGCTGGTCGACACCCCCGGTGTGGGGGGCACCAGGCAGGCGCACTCAGCCAGTACCTTGACGATGCTTCCTGGCGCCGATGCGGTCCTGATGCTCTCGGACGCCAGCCAGGAGTACACCGATCCGGAACTGGCCTTCCTCAAGCAGTCGATCTCGCTGTGCCCGACGCTCACCTGCGTCCTCAGCAAGATCGACCCCCACCCGCACTGGCGAGAGATTGCGGAGGCCGACCGTAGTCATCTCAGCACCGCCGATCTGGACTTGCGACTGGTGCCAGTCTCAGCGGCCATGCACATGCGCGCGGTGAGCGCGGGCGATGCTGTCATGGACGCCGAGTCCGGCGTCCCCGAGCTGCTCGATCTGTTACGCACCGAAGTCACCGATCGAGTCCTCGATCAATCCGGAATCGCCGTGCGACAGCAGGTGTTGTCGGTCGTGGACCACCTGTCGCTGGCACTGGAGTCCGAGCTGCAGATTTTGCGTGATCCGGCCGAGGGTGCCGGGGTGGTGCGCTCGTTGAAGGGCGCTCAGGCAGCTGCGAAGGCGCTCGGCGAAAAGTCGGCCTCGTGGCAGCAGACCTTGAACGACGGCATCCAGGATCTGACCTCAGACATCGAGTTCGACCTGCGCGATCGGCTGCGCAACGTGGGTCGTGAGGCCGAGCTGCTGATCGACGACTGTGACCCCGGTGACGCCTGGGAGGAGGTCGGTGCATGGCTGGCTGACTCGATCGCGCAAGCTGTCGGTGACAACTTCGTGTGGGCGCACCAACGTTCGGAGTGGCTGTCCGGTGCTGTGGCAGAGCACTTCGCCATCGAGGGGGCGGTGGACCTTCCGCAGTTCCGGTTGTCGGACACCGATGGCGTGCTCAACCCGATCGCAGGACTGGACCGCATCGCGTCCGGCGCGTTGTCGCTTCCGCAGAAGTTCCTCATTGGGATGCGCAACTCTTACGGTGGCGTGTTGATGTTCGGTCTGCTCACCAGCCTCGCCGGGCTGGCACTCATCAATCCGATCTCCATCGCGGCCGGGATGGTCATCGGTGGCTACGCCTATCGGCAGGAGTCCGCCCAGCGGCTGGAACGACGGCGCAACATGGCCAAGGTGGCGGTGCGCCGCCTGATCGATGAGGCCGTCTTCCAGATCAGCAAGGAGAGCCGCGATCGGCTCAACCACACTCGCCGGCTGCTCCGCGACCACTTCACGGTGATGGCGGACAACATGCGGCGCTCGCTCAACGAGGCGATCGCCGCGGCACAGGCCGGCGCAGCGGCAGATCTGAACGGCGGGATCCGGCGCATCACCGAGCTCGAGGTCTGGGAAACCGCACTCCGAGATCTGGTGTCGCGTGCACATGCACTTGATTCGAGCGGCACGAGAGCAGGAGCCGTGGCATGAACACCAGCATCACACGCAACAGCGCACCCATCGAGACTGCTCTTGACCTGCTGGCGGGGGCATTGCGGGTCTATCGCAGGGACCCGGAAGTCAGAGCAGAGCTGGTTGAGCATCGCCGCCGACTCGACGAGCCGCTGCGGGTGGCCCTGGTCGGATCGGTCAAAGCAGGCAAGTCGACCCTCCTGAACGCGCTGCTCAGCGAACATCTGGCTCCAACTGATGCCCGCGAGTGCACCCGCGTCGTGACCTGGTATCGGCACGGCGCGACGCCGAAGGTGCAGGCTTTCGACGTTGGTGGGACTGGCACCAATTTACCGGTCCTGCGGCAGCAGGAACGTCTGGAGCTCGATCTCGGTGATTTGAGCGCCGAATCGCTGGATCGCCTCGAAGTGGTGTGGCCTGCCGAACAACTGAATGATCTGATCCTGATCGACACGCCGGGCACGGTGTCCATCTCGGCCGGGGTCTCCACGCGCACGCAGGAGTTCCTGGCTCCCCAGCAAGGCGTGTCGGGGGTCGATGCCGTGGTCTACATGTTGCGCTCCCTGCACACCTCCGACGTCGACTTCCTGCACAATCTGCACGATCGAACGAGCCATGGCGCGGCAGCGCTGGGATCGATCGCGGTGCTTTCACGGGCGGACGAGCTGGCGGGTGGGCGACTCGACGCCATGGTGTCGGTCAACCAGGCCGTGAAGGGCCTTCGGTCCGATCCGGCCCTCGCCGGACTGGTCGAGACGGTGGTGCCGGTGGCAGGACTGCTGGCCCTGGCCAGCTCCACCTTGCGCCAGTCGGAGTATGCCGCATTCGTCGCTCTGGAAAAGGCTCCGCGCGAGACGCTCCAGTCGTTGCTGATCTCCGCCGATCGTTTCATCGCGACGGAGGACGAAATCTTGCCGTCGGCGAGGGTCAGGGCGCGACTCGTCGAGCGATTCGGACTGTATGGCATCCGGTTGGCCGTCGCCACCCTGCGCAGCGGCGTCACCGATGCCACGATGCTGTCCGAGGAACTGGTCCGGCGAAGTGGGCTGGAGGATCTGCGCCACACGATCGACGTCCACTTCCGGCAACGAAGTGAGGAGCTCAAAGCTCACTCTGCGGTGCTCGCGGTACATCGCGTGTTGTCTCAGCAACCTCGAGCCGGGGGTCGTCTGCTGCTCGAAACTGCTGAGGAGTATCTCAACAATTCCCA
>NZ_JBAVDI010000041.1:0-3056 GCF_049587115.1 Aeromicrobium sp. | reverse complement strand
GCCGGGGCCGGGGCCGGCGGCGCCGGGTACGGCCTCACACCGGGGTAGCTCTTCGAGCTGGAGTTCTGAAACTTGAAAGCCACCCACCCTCCAGACGGAACCTTCAGCGAGTACGCGCCCACGCTTGCGTAGTTCCAGCCACCGCCCTTGCCGTCGGCCCAGAACAAGCCCCAGTAATGGTCGGCTGGGGCGGTGCCTCGGCACGGAGCACTCGACGGGTAGCCATCAATGTCGCAGACGAATCCACGCGCACTGTTCAGCGAGTGGCCAGCACGGGTGAAGTTGCTCGCGGCAGGACTCGATCCGCTGCTGTCGCAGCGGATCGAGGAGTTGACGACCACGGTCACGCCTGTGCCAGAGGGGCAGGCCGCCGCGAAGGCCACCCCGCTCGACACGACTGTGCCGCCGGTCGCCCCCACCAGGAGGGCGACGAAAGTACGGACGATACGGCTGCGGATCATCATCGGCGGGCGTGCGATGGCAGGAAGACGAGCCGGCGTCCGCGTCCGGTCAGCACGAGCCCGGCGCCGGCCGCCAGGAGCGCAACCGCTGCGAGCAGCTGCCACGTCTGCACCGAGGATCCGGCGTCCGGGAGGGTGGCATTCGTGTTCGCGACCGGACCAGTGGTGCTGCCGTCAACGTCATCCGTTGTCGGAGACTCGACGGTGAGCGGCTTCACCTGGATCGTGACCGACGAGGTGGTGTCAGTGGGCACGTGCGTGGCGGTGATGGTGTGGGGAGACGCGTGGTTGAACGTCACCGTGTTGCCGTCGATCGTGTCGGTCTCGACCGATGACGTCAGGCGCAGCTCGTCGGACACGTCGCCGGTCGACCGACCATCGGCGTCCTTGCCCGTGGCAGTGATGGTGATCGTGTCACCCTGCGTGGGCGTGGAGTCCGAGAGCGTCAGCTTCATCGAGGCGACGGGTCCGGGCTCCGGCTCGGGCTCCGGCTCGGTGGCGAACTCGACGCCGAACGCAGCCTGCACGGTCGTCCGCACCCACTGATCGCGCACGAGATCACCGATACCGGCCGACTTGCCCGTCTTGAAAGCCGCTTTGTCGAAGGCGATGGCTCCGGCCTCGTCGCCCAGTCCGGGAGTCGACGAGGTCGCCTGCAGAGGCACGACCCAGTCTGCGGCGGCAGCTGCTGCGGTCGTCTTGCCCACCGTGCCGAGCGCAACGGCCGCCAGTCCGGTGCTGTTCGCATTCGGGTTGCCGGCGTCGCTGAACGAGCCGTCAGAAGCCTGAGCGTCGCGCAAAAAGTTTCCCGCCTCGTCCACTACGGCCTCGTGTCCGCCCGTGGCGTCGAGAGCCGCGATCGCGAAGGCTGTGGCGTCGATGCTGGACGAACACCCCGCGCCCGACTGGTAGAGCCGGAAGCCGCCGTCAGAGCACTGCTGCTGGACGAGGAAGTCCTCGGCATCAGTCGAGGAAGCGCTGCCCACAGTGGCGAGGGCACGCACGCCCCAGCTCTGCCCGATCGTGTTGGCTGACTGGTATTCACTGTCAGGCGCATCCTTGAGACGCCCCGTCTCCGGACCTTGGGTGACCATCAGACCCTCAAGATCCTCAATCAAGTTGCGATCGTCGATTTTGGTCGGGTCGTCGCCGTGCAGCGACACGTAGGTGGCCAGCTTTCCCACCGCACCCGCGTATCGCGTGCCATACGCGTCGGTGTACTCCGCCGTGTTGGCAACGACGGCGCCATACACCTTGTCGGCCGTCGATGTGTCGCCGAAGCGGGTCAGGGCGTACTGCAGGTCCAGGTTCAAGCCGTAGTCGACGTACTTGTCGTCTGGGCCAGTTCCGTAGACGCTCTCAAACAGATGGGAGCCCGACGGGACTTGGTCGGCGAGCCAGGCCGCGGCCGATGCCGCCTGCGGGCTGGTGGCGGCCTGCGCGACCGTGGGTGTCAGCACCAGCGTGGCGGTGACTGCGGCGGTCGCGATGATGGCGCCCGCGCGAGGGAGATTGATTTTCATGGTTCCTTCCGGCTGCACGCACGCGCGGCCCGGAAGGGACGTCACGTGCTTTCCTCGACAGCGTGAGTAAGTCAGTCCTGCAGCAGGTGTTCCGGCTCGCCACCTCGAGGTGGCCTACGGTTGCGGGTCAGCGCCGGAGTTGGACCGGCTTTCCCTGGCATGCGGGTGAATGAAGTTGTGCCTGATGGCAGAGCGAACCTACCACTGCGCGGATGCCGGAGGACTCGGCGGTGCGCATCCGCTGCCCCAAAGCCACGATCCGAGTACCTTTTCTCCATGGCACTCAGTGACGACGTCCGCATCGCACTCGACGGCAAGTGGCGCCACGTGCGCGAGCAGTCCCGCAAGGACCTTGCGGCCATGGACCTGGCCTTCGACCATGACCTGACTCTCGACGAGGCCCGGGCGCGAGTCCTGGAGCAGATGAGGCAGCTCGTGCCGACCGGCGTCGCGGCCGCCGGTTTCCGTGTCGCCAACGGCGGCACGGGCGATCCCGGGATGGCGGTGACCGGCATCGAGATGCTGGCGCAGTTCGACCTCTCGCTGATGGTCAAGGCCGGGGTGCAATGGGGTCTCTTCGGCGGGGCCGTGGAGAACCTCGGCACGAAGATCCACCACGACGCCTACATCCGCGACCTCATCAGCCTCGACGTCGTCGGCTGCTTCGCGATGACCGAGACCGGCCACGGCAGCGACGTCCAGAACCTCGAGACCACAGCCACCTACGACCCGGCCACCGAGGAGTTCGTCGTCCACTCCCCGACACCGAGCTCGCGCAAGGACTACATCGGCAACGCCGCCAAGCACGCCACGATGGCGGCGGTGTTCGCGCAGCTCATCTCGCGCGGCGAGACGTACGGCGTCCACTGCTTCCTGGTGCCGATCCGCGACGGGAACGGCGAGGACCTCCCCGGCGTCACCACCTCGGACTGCGGCCACAAGGGTGGCCTCGGCGGCGTCGACAACGGCCGCATCATGTTCGACGAGGTCCGCATCCCGCGGGGCAACCTGCTCAACCGTTACGGCCAGGTCGACGAGGGCGGTGCCTACTCCTCGCCGATCGACGACACGG
>NZ_JBAVDI010000040.1:0-4465 GCF_049587115.1 Aeromicrobium sp. | reverse complement strand
GGGTGGAAGGGACACGGCCCGCTGCCGTGGAACCACGAGCCCAACCGCGCCTTCCTGCGCGCCCTGGTCGCCCTGGCCGATGCCTCCGAGCGGTTCGGTGACGCAGGTGAGGCGCATCGCTGCCGCGAGTTCCTGCACGAGTCGAGCCCCGAGGCGTATGAGGAGCTCGTCGCCCCCAAGAGCTAAGGGACGTACATCGTCAGGACGCCCGGCTCGATCCGCCAGGCGTACTCGGCTGCCGGTGGACTGAGCTCGCCGTCACTGGTGCACGCAAGCTCGTCGCCCCGCACGCTCACGCGGGTGCCGCGGACGTAGACGACGTCGTCCCGGCGGTGATGATCGCCTCGCCGGATGCTCCGCGCGTACGCGATACGGCGGCGCGGCGACTCGGTGTACGCCACCGCGATGTCCAGCTCGCCATCGGATGGGTCGGCCTGGGGGAGCAGGGGAGCGCCGCCGCCGACGAACCTGCCGTTGCCAACTGCCAGCTGAATGACGGGCTCCTTGCGGTCCAGGGTTGTGCCGTCGACCGTGATCTCGAGCCGGGCGCCCGTCTGGGTCAGGCCACGAGCCCCGGAGATCGCTGCGCCGATGACGTAGCCGACGGGGCCCAGTGCCTTCTTCCACGGACCGGCAATTCGGGCGGCCTCGGCACCGATGCCGATGTGGGCAGCGTTGACCACGACGTGGTCCTGCGCGTCGATGATCAGGTCGATCTGGCGGGTGCGACCTGCCGCGATGACGCCGGCTGCTTCGAGCCCATCTTCGGGCAGCGCGAGGGTTGCGGCGAAGTCGTTGCCGGTGCCGAGCGGCACCAGACCGATCGCGACGTCGCCCAACCGGTCACCGGAGCGCAACGCCTCGACCACGGCGTGCAGGCTGCCGTCGCCACCCAGCACCACGACGCCATCGATTCCCGGACGTACGTCCAGGGCCGCGGCGAGATCCTCGGGCGAGGATGTCTCGACGAGCTCGACGTCCGCCCCCCGACCCAACAATTCGACGACCTGCTCGATCGTGTCTTCGTCGGCTGATCCGGCATCGGCGTTGGCGATCGCGAGGAATGACGTCATGGCTGGTGAGCCTAGGCCGAACCGGGGGTGACCGCGACGCCGGGCTCACCCTTCGATCTGCGCTCCGGTGGGACGCGAGGCCCCCCATTCCGGACCGAATGCACTAGACTGCCGTGGTAAGAGCCCCGCGTGCACGGGGCTTGTCGCATGTGTAAGGGGTGCCATTCATGCCTGCAGTCGTCATCGTCGGAGCCCAGTGGGGCGACGAAGGCAAAGGCAAGGCCACCGACATCCTGGGCAGCCGGGTCGACTACGTGGTCAAGTTCAACGGCGGCAACAACGCCGGACACACCGTGGTGATCGGTGACCAGAAGTATGCGCTGCACCTGCTGCCCAGCGGCATCCTGAGCCCCGGCTGCGTCCCGGTGATCGGCAACGGCGTCGTGGTGGACCTCAAGGTGCTGTTCGAGGAGATTGACGGGCTCGAGGAGCGCGGCATCGACACGTCCCGCCTGGTGATCAGCGCCAATGCGCACGTCATCGCCGACTACAACCGCACGATGGACAAGGTCGCCGAACGCTTCCTCGGCAGCCGCAAGATCGGTACGACCGGCCGCGGCATCGGCCCGACGTACGCCGACAAGATGAATCGCCTCGGCATCCGTGTCCAGGACCTGTTCGACGAGAAGATCCTGCGCCAGAAGGTCGAGGGTGCACTCGAGCTCAAGAACCAGGTCTTGACCAAGATCTACAATCGCCGCGCAGTCGAGGTCGACGAGATCGTCGAGGAGCTGTTGTCGTACGTCGATCGGCTCGCTCCGATGGTCGCCGACACCCCACTTCTGCTGCACGAAGCGCTGACCGAGGGCAAGACGGTGCTGCTGGAGGCCGGCCAGGCCACCCTGCTCGACGTCGACCACGGCACCTACCCGTTCGTGACCTCCTCGTCGGCAACAACGGGTGGCGCGTGCACCGGCTCGGGCATCGCGCCGACGGAGATCACCCGCGTCATCGGCATCGTCAAGGCGTACGCGACCCGTGTCGGCGAGGGGCCCTTCCCGACCGAACTGTTCGATGAGGACGGGGACGGTGCGCGGCTGCGCAAGAACGGGGCTGAGTTCGGCACCACGACGGGTCGCCCCCGCCGCTGCGGCTGGTACGACGCGCCCATCGCGCGGTATGCCGCGCGCATCAACGGCGTAACCGACTTCGTCCTCACCAAGCTCGACGTGCTGACGGGCTGGGACCAGATTCCGGTGTGCGTTGCGTACGACGTCGACGGCGAGCGGGTCGACGAGATGCCGATGACGCAGACCGGCTTCCATCACGCCAAGCCGATCTACGAGTACTTCCCGGGCTGGAGCGAGGACATCTCCGGCGCCCGGTCGTTCGAGGACCTGCCCAAGACTGCTCAGGAGTACGTGCTGGCGCTGGAGAAGATCTCGGGTGCGCGTATCTCGACGATCGGCGTCGGTCCGGACCGCGAGCAGTCGATCGAACGCCACGCCCTGCTCTGACCGGGATCGGAATCGCGGCCCCGCGGGAGGTGGGGCCCGTATCGCGTGCCGATAGGCTCGACCTCTGTGAAGACTCTCGTCATCGGCACCGGAGGCCGCGAGCACGCCTTGGCACTTGCGCTCTCCCGAGATCCGCACGTCACCGAGGTCCACGCGGCTCCGGGCAATCCGGGTATCGGGAGCGTCGCGACGCTCCACGAGGTCGACCCGATGGACGGCGCTGCCGTGGCGGAGCTGGCCACTCGCATCGGCGTTGACCTCGTGGTGATCGGTCCCGAGGCGCCCCTCGTCGCAGGAGTCGCTGACGACGTCCGCGCAGCGGGCATCGCGTGCTTCGGGCCGTCGCGGGAGGCGGCGCAGCTCGAGGGGTCCAAGGCCTTTGCCAAGCAGATCATGGCTGCCGCAGAGGTCCCCACCGCGCTCGCCCACGTGTGCGAGACCGACGAGCAGGTTGTCGACGCACTCGACGCATTCGGTCCGCCGTACGTCGTCAAGGATGACGCGCTGGCCGCAGGCAAGGGGGTCGTCGTCACCGACGACCGCCAGACCGCGATCGATCACGCCGCGCAGTGTGGCACCGTCGTGATCGAGGAGTTCCTCGACGGCCCCGAGGTCTCGTTGTTCGCGATCACCGATGGCGACACGGTGCTGCCACTGCAGCCGGCGCAAGACTTCAAGCGTGCCTATGACGGCGACGAGGGGCCCAACACCGGCGGGATGGGCGCCTACACCCCACTCGCCTGGGCTCCGAACGATCTGGTCGCCGACGTCACTCGTCGGGTGCTCGTGCCGACCGTCCAGGAGATGGCCCGCCGTGGCACCCCTTTCCAGGGACTGCTCTACGCGGGATTGGCGCTCACCAGCCGGGGCCTTCGCGTCATCGAGTTCAACGCCCGCTTCGGCGATCCTGAGACCCAGTCGATCCTTGCCCTGCTTCGCACACCCCTGTCGGCCTTGTTGCACGGGGCTGCCACGGGTGAGCTTGCCGAGGTCGGCCTGCCGCACTGGTCGAAGTCGTCTTCCGTCACGGTCGTCGTAGCGGCCGAGGGCTACCCGGAGGCGCCGCGCAAGGGAGACCCGATCGAGGGTCTCGACCTGGTCGCCGAGCTCGACGGCGTCGACGTCATCCACGCCGGCACGGCGGTGGAGGACGGCCAGCTGGTGACAGCCGGAGGCCGAATCCTGTCGGTGACAGCGGTGGGCGATGACCTCGCGGAGGCACGTCGCCGGGCCTATGCGGGAGTCGACCTGATCGGTATTCGTGGCTCGCACCACCGGACCGACATCGCCCAGGCGGCCGAGCAGGGGACAATGGACGCGTGACCACACCCAACATCCTGGCCAGCCGCTACGCCTCCCCGGAGATCGCGCGCATCTGGTCGCCCGAGCACAAGATCGTGCTGGAGCGGCGCCTCTGGATCGCTGTCCTCACGGCGCAGAAGGATCTCGGCGTCGAGACCCCCGACGGTGTCATCGAGGCGTACGAGTCGGTGATCGACCGGGTCGACCTCGGCTCGATCGCCGAGCGAGAGAAGGTCACGCGCCACGACGTGAAGGCGCGCATCGAGGAGTTTGCCGCGTTGGCGGGCACCGAGCACATCCACAAGGGCATGACATCGCGTGACCTGACCGAGAACGTCGAGCAGCTGCAGATCCGGGCGTCGCTGGAGGTCATCCGCGATCGCGCCATCGCGACCCTCGCCCGGCTCGCCCGTCTCGCCAGTGAGCACTCGGCGCTGGTGATGGCCGGACGCAGCCACAACGTCGCTGCGCAGGCGACGACCCTAGGCAAGCGCTTCGCCACCGTCGCCGACGAGCTCATGGTCGCGGTGGATCGGCTCGACGACCTGATCGCTCGCTATCCGCTCCGTGGCATCAAGGGGCCGGTCGGAACTGGACAGGACCAGCTCGATCTCCTCGGCGGTGACGAGGCCA
>NZ_JBAVDI010000039.1:0-27544 GCF_049587115.1 Aeromicrobium sp. | reverse complement strand
GAGCTGGCGCAGCTGGTTGGTGCCTCGCGCGAGACCGTCAACAAGGCCCTCGCCGACTTCGCATCCCGCGGCTGGTTGCGTCTCGAGCCGCGCAGCGTCGTGATCCTCGACCTGGAGCGACTGCAGCGTCGCGCTCGCTGACCGGGCTCAGGCGCGCAAGTAGTCGAGCTGGGCGGCGACGCTGAGCTCCGCGGCGGGCCAGAGGGCCTCCTCGACGTCTCGATAGACGATCTCGACGATGGCGCGCGAGGTGTCCGCTCCCCCCGCGACCGCCGCCCGTACCTGGTCGAGCCGCTCGGCACGATGCTCGAGGTAGAAGTCGACAACAGCGGCCGGGTCGTCCACGACCGGGCCGTGGCCGGGGAGGATGCGCGTGACCAGTCCCTCCTCGACAAGCTCACGAATGTGCGCCAAGGAATCCAGGTAGGGCCCGAGCACCCCATCGGGGTGGGCTATCACCGTCGTGCCACGTCCCAGGATCGTGTCGCCGCTGAAGAGGGATCCCTCGGCAGGCAGCAGGAAGCACACCGAGTCGGTCGTGTGCCCGGGCGTTGCGACGACTTCGATCTCGAGCCCGTCGATCACGATCGACTCGCCATCGACCAGCATCTCGGCATCGCGCGAGAACTCCGGGTCGATCGATCGGGTCGGGGCGCCGGTCAGCTCCGCGAATCGGCCGAGCGCAGCGGTGTGGTCGAAGTGGCGATGGGTGAACAGGATCAATCCGACCGGTCCGGCAGCTGCCAGCACGGCCTGCAGGTGGGTCTCGTCCGACGGTCCCGGGTCGATCACGACTGAGTGCTCGGCTCCGGGCTCACGCAGGATCCAGGTGTTGGTCCCGTCGAGCGTCATGACACCCGGATTGGCGGCCAGCACGTAAGCCGCCCGCTCGGTCACGGTGATGGTGTGGGTCATGTGGCGCCTCCCAGGTCGGTCTCGAGGAACAGCCCGCCCGCAACCTCGACGAGCCGCGGTTCGATGGGGTGAATCGTGCGTTCAGCGGACGCGCCGAGCACCTGGTTCGCGGCAAGGCCGGCGATCTCGCGACACGTCACGTGCGTCGGAGGCAGCATCGTCGCCTCGCCTGCGTCGACCGCGGCCAGCACGTCGCGCAGCGGAGTCCAGACAGCGTGGTCGGCCTCCCTGGCGAGGGCGCCGACCGCCTGTCCGGCCGGCAGCACCGCCACGAAGAAGCGGGTGTCGTATCGGCGGGGCTCGAAGCTCGGGGTGATCCAGTGCGCCCAGGCACCCAGCAGATCGGTCCGCAGGACCAGCCCGGACTCGGCCAGGTACGCGCCGAAGGTCAGCTCGTGCGCCTCCAGCGCCAGCCGCGCCTCCTGGAACGCCGCACCGCTGGTGTCCGCAACCACGGAGTCCTCGTCGGGGCCGGCCAGCAGCACCCCGGACTCCTCGAACGTCTCACGCACGGCGGCACAGACCAGGCCCCGCGCGATGTCCTCGCTGCAGTCCAGACGCTCGGCCCATGCCGCAGGCGTTGGCCCAGCCCACGGGACGTCCGCGAATCGGTCGGGGTCGTCGACACCACCACCGGGGAAGACGTACATCCCGGGGGCGAAGGCCATGCTCTGCTGACGCCTCAGCAGGTACGCCTCGATCCCTTGCTCTCCGTCCCGGACCACGACGACCGTCGCTGCGTCGCGCGGCGTCGGCGCCTCGGCCTCGCGCCCCACGTGCGAGCGGAGCGCCTCCGGGAGGGGGATGCGCACGAGTTCAGCCGATCTCGACGACGAGCTCGACCTCGACCGGGGCGTCGAGAGGGAGGACCGGTACGCCGACCGCACTGCGCGCGTGCTGGCCGGCATCCCCGAATGCCGCTCCGAACAGCTCGCTGGCGCCGTTGGCCACCCCCGGCTGTCCGGTGAAGTCGGCGGTGCTCGCCACGAAGACCGTCGCCTTGACGACCCGCACCACCGAGTCGAGATCGTCGACCTGCGACTTGACCGCCGCAATCGCATTGAGCGCGCACTGGCGGGCGCAGTCGTACGCCTCCTCGGCGGACACCTCACCGCCGACCTTGCCGGTCAGCAACAGCTGGCCGTCAAGCAGTGGGAGCTGCCCGGAGGTGAAGACGTAGGCGCCCGTACGCACCGCTGGGATGTAGACCGCGACGGGTGCCGGCACGGTCGGGACCGCCAGGCCGAGCGCGCCCAGGCGGTTCTCGACCTGACTCATGTCACGGGCCGCTTGAAGTACGCCACCAGATTCTCGGGGTTCATGCCGGGAACGATCTGGACCAGCTCCCAACCGTCCTGTCCGAAGTTGTCGAGGATCTGCTTCGTGGCGTGAACCAGGACTGGCGCGGTGAGGTACTCCCATTTCGTCATGGATCGACTGTAACGGGACCGGGCCCGGCGGCGCTCCCGGACCAGCTTCCACCTCGGCCAGCCCGTGAACGCAGCTGTCTCGTTGGTCTCATCCCGGCTCGACTCACGCCGGAGCCTGCTCGAACGTCGCCCCGACCATCGAGATCGGGCTGCGGTCTCCGGTCGGGGAAGTAGGCTCGTCGTGTGGCTCTCTCGACTCAGCTCCATGTCGTCACCGGCAAGGGCGGCACCGGCAAGACGACGGTCGCCGCCGCGCTCGCGATGGCACTGGCGGCAAAGGGCAAGAAGGTCCTCCTGTGCGAGGTCGAGGGTCGACAGGGAATTGCCCAGCTCTTCGACGTCCCGCCCCTGCCGTACGAGGAGCGCCAGATCGCGGTGGGGCTCGGCGGCGGTGAGGTGTACGCCCTCGCGATCGATCCCGAGTCCGCGCTGCTGGAGTATCTTGCGATGTACTACCGGCTGGGTCGGGCCGGCAAGGCGCTCGAACGGTTCGGCATCATCGACTTCGCCACCACGATCGCTCCCGGCGTGCGTGACGTCCTGCTGACGGGCAAGGTATACGAGGCTGCGGGGCGCCGCAGTGGCGACGGCCTCACCTACGACGCCGTCATCATGGACGCACCGCCCACCGGCCGCATCACCCGCTTCCTCAACGTCAACGCCGAGGTCGCAGGTCTGGCGAAGGTCGGGCCGATCCGCCGGCAAGCCGATTCCATCATGGAGATGATGCGGTCCAGCGCGACCCACGTCCATCTCGTCACGGTCCTCGAGGAGATGCCGGTGCAGGAGACCATTGACGGCATTGCCGAGCTGGAGTCCGCCCGGCTGCCGGTCGGCCACGTGATCCTCAACCTCGTCCGACCGTCCCTCATGTCGGATGGCACCCGCGAAGCACTGCAGTCCGGATCGTTGAAGCCCGCCAAGGTCGCGGCGTCGCTGGCCCGGTCTTCGGTCACCAAGGCCGCGGCGCCCGCCCTGATAGCCGGCGGAGAAGCCAATCTCGAGCGGCATCGGCTTCAGGACGAGCAGCGCGAGATCCTCCAGGACTGCGGACGACCACTGATCGAGCTGCCATCGCTGCGCGACGGAATCGATCTCGGTGCCCTCTTCGAGCTCGCCGACCAGCTACGAGACCTCGCATGACTGGCAAGCCACGGACATCGCCGCCGACCCGCAGGGGTCACGCGACGCCACGCGGTGGCTCCAGCGGTGGGACGGCGCAGACCCTGGACGTCGATCGGCTCCTTGGTGATCGCACGACCGAGATCATCGTCTGCTGCGGATCCGGTGGAGTCGGCAAGACCACGACCGCGGCCGCGATGGCGCTGCGCGCCGCGGAGCAGGGCCGCACGGTCTGCGTCCTGACGATCGACCCGGCCCGACGGCTGGCGCAGGCGATGGGGTTGACCGAGCTGGACAACACACCGCGCCCGGTCAAGGACGTCGGCCTCGACGGCGGCAGCCTCGACGCCATGATGCTGGACATGAAGCGGACCTTCGACGAGGTCGTCGAAGCGCACGCAACGCCCGAGAAGGCACAGCAGATCCTGGCCAACCCGTTCTACGTCGCCCTGTCGAGCTCGTTCGCCGGCACGCAGGAGTACATGGCCATGGAGAAGCTCGGCCAGCTGCACGGACAGGCGACCAGGATCGGCCAGGAGCCTGATGGTTCGGCAGCTCAGGAAGGTCCTGCGGTGAGGGCGTGGGACCTGATCATCGTCGACACCCCACCCTCACGTTCGGCACTGGACTTCCTCGACGCCCCCGATCGGCTGTCGTCGATGCTGGACGGTCGATTCATCAAGCTTCTCCTGGCTCCGGCCAAGGGACCGGCCCGACTGCTCAGCGCTGGCTTCGGCATCGTCACCAGCGCGCTCAACAAGGTGCTCGGCGCCCAGATCCTCACCGACATGCAGACCTTCGTCGCGGCGTTCGACACCCTGTTCGGCGGATTCCGCCAGCGCGCGGAGAGCACCTACGCACTGCTGCAAGCCGATGGCACGGCATTCGTCGTCATCGCTGCACCCGAGCCCGCGGCCATGCGTGAGGCGTCGTACTTCGTCGAGCGTCTTGCTGGCGAGAACATGCCCCTGGCCGGGCTGGTGGTCAACCGAGTGCACCAGGACGGCGCCGAAGGAATCACCGCGGCGGACGCCGAGTCCGCGGGTCACAAGTTGCAGAGCGGCAGCGCTACCGACCGGATGACGGCAGACCTGCTCGCCATCCATGCCGAGCGCATGCAGGTCGCCGCCCGCGAGGCGCGGTTGAAGCAGCGATTCAGCGCAGCACATCCCGCGGTGCCAACGGCGTCGGTTGCCGCACTGGCCGGCGACGTGCACGATCTCGACGGGCTGCGCGAGATCGGGGGCCTGCTGGCTGCAGAGGCCCAGAAGGATCCGAAGCGCTAGACCGCGACGGACAGGATGTTGCGCCAGGTCGTGACATTGGGACGACGACGCAGCAGCGCACGGCGCTCACGCTCGGTCATGCCTCCCCAGACGCCCCACTCGATACGGTTGTCCAGCGCCTCGGCCAGACATTCGGCCCGAACCGTGCACGTACCGCAAAGCTGCTTGGCGCGATTCTGCTCAGCGCCCTTGACGAACAGCGCGTCGGAGTTCCCACGACACGCGGCTTCGGCCGCCCAATTTTCGTTCCACATGATTCCGAACCTCCCCGAGACCGGCCGATTGGCCGAAGTTGGTAGGTCTCAATCTAGAAAGGCGCGGAGGCGCGCGTCAGACCGTTCGGGATCATCTTTCGTAGTTCCGAAGAACTAGGACCCGCTGTCTCGTCCGGGGACTCACAGCATCGTCCCGTACTCTGATGTGCATGTCTTGGCACGAGATTCGCTCATCGCTGCGCCACGCAGCCACGCGCGAGAAGCAGCACGACGGGCCCCTCTCGATCATCGGCACGATGGTTCTCCTGTCCGCCGCCGCAGGGGTGCTCATCGCCGCCATCGCAGTCCCCGGCACAGCGTTGTTTGCGGCGACCGCGAACAACGTCAGCAACGACTTGGTGAACCTTCCGTTGCGCCTGGACGACCAGCCGAACGCGCAGACCACACGCCTGCTCGCGTCCAACGGAGACTTGATCGCCTACTTCTACGAGGAGAACCGCCAGGACATACCCCTGTCCAAGATCTCCCCGATCATGCAGGACGCACTGCTGTCGATCGAGGACGCGCGCTTCTACGAGCACGGGGCGCTCGATCTCAAGGGCACGCTGCGCGCCCTGGTCAACAACGCTTCCGAGGGCCAGACCCAGGGCGGCTCGTCGATCACCCAGCAGCTGGTCAAGCTGACGCTCGTGTCGCAGGCCACGACCAAGGAGCAGCGGCTCGCCGCGATCAAGAAGTCGACCTCGCGCAAGATCCGCGAGCTCAAGCTGGCGATCTCGTACGAGGAGCAGCACACCAAGAAGGAAATCCTCGAGCGCTACCTCAACCTCGCGTACTTCGGTGCGAGTGCGTACGGCATCAGCGCCGCGTCCTACCACTACTTCTCGGTCAGCCCGGCCAAGCTCAACGTCCGCCAGGCCGCGACGTTGGCAGGCCTGGTCAAGAACCCCGTCGAGTACGACCCCGGCGTCTACCCCGAGAAGGCGCTCGCCCGGCGCAACACCGTGCTGGCGGTCATGGCCCGGCTCGGCAAGATCTCCGAGGCGGACGCCAGGCGCTACCAGGCCGCTCCCCTGGGCCTCAAGGTCACCAAGTACCCGAACGGTTGCGTCTCGACCGTTGCGGAGTTCTCCTGCGACTACATCCGCCGCTACCTGCTCAAGCAGGACGCCCTGGGTCCCAACACAGAGGCTCGACAGCGCGCGCTGGAACGGGGTGGCCTGACGATCAAGTCCACGATCGACGTGACCAAGCAGAAGGCTGCCAACAAGGCCGTCGCCTCGACCGTCAAGGCCAGGGACAAGGCCATCGGCGCGATTGCGATGATCGAGCCCGGAAGCGGCGCCGTGCGTGCGCTGACGCAGTCACGGCCCATGGGGCGGAACAAGAAGAAGGGCCAGTCCTTCATCAACTTCACCGTCCCCAGGGCCTACGGCGACTCCGGAGGCTTCCCGGCCGGATCGACCTTCAAGATGTTCACCGTCGCAGCCGCTCTGAAGCAGGGCATCGACGTCGGACAGACCTTCAGGTCGCCGCCCAAGCTGACCGTGCCGGCGGGCACCTACTTCGACTGCGAGGGCCGCGGCACCTCGCCGTGGCCGGTCAGCAACTCGACCTCGTCCGGAACGATGAACATGTACACCGGCACTCGACTCTCGGTGAACACCTACTTCGCCCAGCTCGAGGAGAAGGCCGGCCTCTGCAACGCCGTGCGGGCTGCCGAGTCGATGGGCATCAAGGTCCCCGACCAGGACGTCGTCGGTCCCTTCACCCTCGGTGTCACGAGCGTCAGCCCGCTCGACATGGCCGCGGCCTATGCCACCGCTGCGTCAGGTGGCATGTACTGCCGCCCGCGCCCGGTCAAGGAGATCGTCGACGCCAACGGCAAGACCGTCAAGAAGTTCGGCCCAAGCTGCAAGCGGGTGCTCAGCGAGGACGAGGCAGCGCAGATCAACGACATTCTGCGCGGCGTGCAGGAGCGCGGCGGCTTTGGCTTCTCCAACGGCACCGGGTTGCGAGTGCCTTCGGCCGCCAAGACCGGCACGACCCAGGACAACAAGGCCGTCTGGTACAACGGCTACACGCCGGATCTCGCCACTGCTGCGATGATCGCCGGCGTCAAGTCCAACGGCAATCCCAAGTCGCTCGCGGGTGTCACGATCAATGGTCGGCTCCTCAACTTCGCCTCGGTCGGAGGCAGCTCGCTCGCCGGCCCGATGTGGGCCAAGGCAATGCAGGCGATCCAGGACACCTTGGATGGCAACAACTTCCAACGGCCCCCCAAGGTGAAGCCCACTCAGACCAGGTCGGGCCGCAAGACAACGGCACCGGAAAAGCCGAAGAAGCCCAAGACACCCAACGATGGCGGCGATTCAGGCGGCGGAGGTCGCGGCTAGTCAGGCTCCCAGCTGACGTTTGACCTCGGTCGCCACGGCGCCACCGTCGGCCTTGCCCTTGACCTGGGGCGACACGAGACCCATGACCCGGCCCATGGCCTTCATGCCGGCACCCGCCGAGCCGGTCGACTCGACCGCCGCCGTGACGATCACGGCGACTTCCTCGGCGGTCAGCTGCGCGGGCAGGTAGTCCGCAAGGATTGCCGCCTCAGCCCGTTCCTTGTCGGCCAGCTCGGGCCGGTTGCCGTCCGCGAAGGCGTCGGCGGCTTCACGGCGCTTCTTGGCTTCGGACACCAGGACCGTGATGACGTCCTCGTCGGTCAGTTCCCGGGCCTCCTTGCCCGCGACCTCGGCATTCGTGATGGCTGACAGCACCATGCGCAGGGTCGACGTCCGAAGAGCATCGCGCGCCTTCATCGAGGCGGTGAGGTCGGAGTGGAGCTGGTCCTTGAGTGCTGACATGGTTCCAGTGTCCCACCACGGCTGTGACAGGCTGGCCCCGTGCGTTCTTTGCTCTGGCCGATCGCGGCCGCCGCTGCGGGGCTGGTGTACGCCTCGGTCTATGAAGTTCGTGCCTTCACGCTCCGCCGTGTGACGGTACCGGTGCTGGCACCCGGCTCGCAGCCTCTCAAGGTCCTTCACCTGTCCGACACCCACATGACTCCGGGCCAGTTCACGAAGCAGCAGTGGCTGCGCGGCCTGGCCGAGCTCGAGCCGGACCTCATCATCAACACCGGTGACAATTTGGCCCACCTGGACGCGGTGCCGTCCGTCCTGGCGGCCTACGGCGGCCTGCTGGACGTCCCCGGTGCGTTCGTCTTCGGTTCCAACGACTACTTCTCGCCCGCTCCGAAGAATCCCGTCAACTACCTGCGCGGCGGGACAGGTGGCGGCAGCGAGCGCACCCGCGATCTACCGTTCAACGAGCTTCGTCACGCCTTTGAGCAGCGCGGCTGGACCGATCTGACCAATCGTCATGCGTCCTTCGTGGTCAAGGGGCGGCGGCTGGCGTTCGTGGGAGTCGACGACCCGCACCTAAATTTCGACGTGCTCGACGAGGTCGTCGCCGATCCCGAGGCCGACCTCGCGATCGGCGTTGCCCACGCTCCGTACCTGCGGGTGCTGGACCGCTGGAACTCGCTCGGATATCCGCTCATCATGGCCGGTCACACACACGGCGGCCAGCTGCGCCTGCCGTACTACGGAGCACTGGTGACCAACTGCGACCTGGATCGAGCGCGCGCACGCGGCCTCCATCAGCATCGGGTCGAGGGGCACGACCCGTCGTGGCTGCATGTCTCAGCGGGGCTCGGGACGTCACCGTTCGCGCCGGTGCGTTTTGCCTGCCGCCCCGAGGCGACCCTGCTCACCCTGACTGAGATAGACTCTCCGGGTTCCCTCGCGTAGGGGGCGTCGGGCTGTGGCGCAGCTTGGTAGCGCGCGTCGTTCGGGACGACGAGGCCGCAGGTTCAAATCCTGTCAGCCCGACCATGTGATCTCGCAAGAGATAAGCAAGTCCCGAACCTGCGGAAGTAGGTTCGGGACTTCGTGATTCCGAGGTCGAACACCCGGTCGACGCGGCAGGCGTTGCAATCGGATCGAAACCCGGCATCCACGGCGGTGTGACACCCCCTGTGGAAGACTCGATGCATGGTCGACGATCCGCAGCAGCCACCCCGGAAGGTGGTCAAACGTGTCGTCAAGAAGACCGTCACGCGGCCCGGCAGCACACCGCCTCCGCAGACTGTCCGCTACGGCCGTCCCGTCTCGACCAGGCCTCAGGCCAAGGTCGCAACCCGCCCCGGCGCAGCATCCACCGCACGCAGTGGAGCCAGCAAGACGCCTCGTCCTCGCCCGCAGGTCGCCGCGAAGGTCAGCGCTGCCACCCGGGCTGTTTCGTCGCGAGCCTCTGCTGCCGCCTCTGACGTGGCAGGCAGGACCGGATCGGCCGGCCGCTCCACCGGCGCCTTCCTCGCTGACCGGACTCGCAGGGTCGTAGCCTGGCGCATCCCACACATCGACCCCCGTCTCGCTGCACCCATCACCGGTGCTGTCGTCGGGCTGGTTTCGGTCGGACTCGGTCTGGCTGCGCTGGAGATGTTCACGCAAGTGCGCGGCGTCGCCTCCGGCGGCGGCAGATGGGGCTCGCTCACCTTCGTCATAGTTGCCTTCATCGCCTTCTTCATCGGCGACCTGCTGCTCTCGGCGTTCGGAACGGCCCAGGCCGGACTGATCAGCTTCCTCGGCGTGGTCCTGACGATCGTCGCGATCCTCGTCGCCTTCCTCGGACTGGCCGAGACCGGATGGGCCCTGCTCCTCGTGCCGACACTCGGCGCACTGACCTACAGCCTCGCGCACTGGCTCATGGCCCTTGCGGAGAGCAGTCCTACACTGCCCGAGTGACGGACACCCTCTGGAGCCCACCGCTGGACGGGAGCTCGCGACTCGAGCAGTTCGCCGCCGATCTGGATCGCGGGGACGACGACTACGAGTCGCTCTGGCGTTGGTCGGTCGCGGAGCCGAACGAGTTCTGGCGAGCCGTCTGGACGGCGTTCGACCTACCGGCCGATGGCGACCCCACCCAGGCCCTGGCCGACGACTCGATGCCCGGGGCCGTGTGGTTCCCCGACGTGCGGCTCAACTACGCCGAGGTCATGCTGCGGATGCCGGGCCGCGCCGACGACGACGTCGTGGTGATCGCCGCCTCGCAGAGCCGTGACGACGTACGTCTGACCGCTCGAGAGCTGCGGGAGCAGGTCGCCCGGGCCCGCGCGGGTCTGGTCCGTGCCGGTGTCGCCGAGGGCGATCGCGTCGCCGCCTACTCCCCCAACATCCCCGAGACGCTCGTCCTGCTGCTCGCCGCAGCGAGCCTGGGCGCCGTGTTCTCCTCGTGCGCGCCAGAATTCGGCACCCAGAGCGTCGTCGACCGGTGGCAGCAGATCGAGCCCACGTTGCTGCTCGCAGTCGACGGCTACCGCTACGGCGCCAAGCACATCGATCGCCGCGCCGAGGTCGAGGCGATCGTGTCGAGCCTTCCGAGCCTCGAGACGGTTGTCTGGCTGCCCTACCTCGACCCCGAGGCGATTGCGCCGGGAGGCGCCGTCACCTGGTCCGACCTCACAGCGGAGGTGGCACCGCTCGAGTTCGTCCGCCTGCCATTCTCTGCACCGCTGTACGTGCTGTTCTCCTCCGGCACCACGGGGTTGCCCAAGCCCATCGTGCATGGTCACGGTGGCATCACGATCGAGCACGTCAAGTCGCTCGCGCTGCATCACGATCTAGGACCCGCCGACCGCTTCTTCTGGTTCTCCACCACGGGCTGGATGATGTGGAACCTGCTGATCTCGGGCCTGGCGGTGGGCTCCACGATCGTGATGTTCGACGGCAACCCGGCCCACCCCGACACCAGCATGCTGTGGCGACTCGCCGAGCGGCTCGGCGTCACCTACTTCGGGACCAGCGCACCGTTCTTGTTGCAGTGTCGCAAGGAGGGGCTCGTGCCCCGCGATCTCGCCGATCTCTCGCGGCTGCGTGGTGTCGGCTCGACCGGCGCTCCGCTGCCCGCCGAAGGCTTTCGGTGGGTCTACGACTCGGTCAGTGCGACGGCACAGCTCGCATCGATCTCTGGCGGCACGGACGTGTGCTCGGGGTTCGTCGGAGCTGCGCCAACCGTGCCCGTGTACGCCGGTGAGATCTCGTGCCGCATGCTGGGAGCCTCGGTCGAGGCATACGACGACCAGCACCATCCGATCATCGGCTCTCTGGGCGAGCTCGTCATCACCAGGCCCATGCCGTCGATGCCGGTCGGCTTCTGGGGTGACGACGACGGCGCTCGATACCGAGCCGCGTACTTCGAGGACATCCCCGGGGTCTGGCGCCACGGCGACTGGATCACCATCACCGATCGCGGCTCCTGCACCATCACCGGGCGTAGCGACGCGACGCTGAACCGCGGCGGGGTGCGTCTCGGGACGGCAGAGTTCTACGCCGTCGTCGAGGCACTGCCGCAGGTCCTGGACAGTCTCGTCGTCCACCTGGAGGACCCGCACGATGGCGCCGGCCAGCTCCTGCTGTTCGTGGTGCTGGCCGAGGGCGCGGTCCTCGACGACTCGCTCACCCGAACGATCTCGGCGGCACTGCGGTCACAGCTCTCGCCCCGCCACGTGCCCGATGCGATCCATCCAGTGGCGCTCCTCCCACGGACGCTGTCGGGAAAGAAGCTCGAGGTGCCGGTCAAGAAGATCCTGCAGGGCGTCTCGATCCAGGATGCAGCGGCCAAGGGTGCGCTGGCCGATCCCACCGCACTCGACGTCTTCGTCACGAATCGTGACATCTTCGTCGGTCCCTGAGCGCCAAGAAGCGCATCGAGCTATGGCAGCAGCAGCTCGGCAATCTGCACCGTGTTGAGGGCTGCGCCCTTGCGCAGGTTGTCACCGCTGACGAACAGGACCAGGCCACGGTTGCCCTCGACGCTCCGATCCTGCCGGATGCGGCCGACCAGACTCGGGTCCGTCCCGGCTGCCTGCAGTGGCGTCGGCACGTCAACCAGTCGGACCCCGGCGGCCGACGACAGGATCTCTATCGCCCGCTCGACCGGGAGATCGGCCGAGAACTCGGCATTGATCGACAGCGAGTGCCCGGTGAAGACCGGCACGCGAACACATGTGCCGGCGACCCGCAGGCCGGGCAGATGCAGGATCTTGCGGCTCTCGTTGCGCAGCTTCTGCTCCTCGTCCGTCTCGAACGAGCCATCGTCGACGACCGAGCCAGCCATCGGCAGCACGTTGAAGGCGATCGGCGCGACGTAGACCTTGGGCGACGGGAAGGTCACCGCGGATCCGTCGTATGCCAGCTCATCGGCCTTCTCGGCCACCGCCAGCGCCTGTCCGTGAAGCTCACCAACGCCCGCAATACCCGAACCGGACACCGCCTGGTAGCTGCTGACCACGAGACGCACGAGGCCAGCCTCGTCATGCAACGGCTTGAGCACCGGCATCGCCGCCATCGTCGTGCAGTTCGGATTGGCGATGATGTTCTGCGTCGCGAGCGCAATGTCCTCGGGGTTGACCTCGCTGACGATCAACGGGATCTCGGGGTCCTTGCGGAATGCCGAGGAGTTGTCGATGACCATCGCGCCGGCCGCTGCAAATCGCGGAACGTGCGCTCGGGAGGTCGTCGCTCCGGCGGAGAACAGCGCAATGTCGAGCCCGGCCGGATCCGCGGTCTCGGCGTCCTCCACCACGATCTCCCGACCGCGGTACGGCAGGACCTTCCCGGCAGATCGAGCAGAGGCGAAGAAACGCACCTCGTCGGCCGGGAAGTCGCGTTCGGCAAGAATGCTGCGCATCGCGACGCCGACCTGACCGGTCGCACCGACGATGCCGATACGGGCGCCGCCCCGGGGCCCCTGTGACGTCATCGTCCGGTTCCCCCGTAGACCACGGCCTCGACCTCGTCGGTACCGAGGTCGAATGCCGCGTGAGCCGCATTGACGGCGGCGTCGACCTGGTTCTCCGTCACCACGACCGAGATCCGGATCTCCGACGTCGAGATCATCTCGATGTTGACCCCCGCGTCGGCCAACGAGCGGAAGAAGCGAGCGGTGATGCCCGGCGAGGAACGCATGCCGGCGCCCACGATCGAGACCTTGCCGACGCTGTCGTCATACTGCAGCCGTTCGAAGCCGACGGTGTCCTTGAGCCGCGCCAGGGCGGTCATGGCGGTCTGCCCGTCGGCGCGCGGGAGGGTGAACGAGATGTCGGTCAGGTTCGTCGCTGCGGCCGAGACGTTCTGCACGACCATGTCGATGTTGATCTGGGCGTCAGCCAACGCCTGCAGGATCGTCGCGGCCTCACCGACCTTGTCGGGCACCCCGACGACGGTGATCTTGGACTCGCTGCGATCGTGCGCAACGCCGGAGATGATGGCTTGCTCCATGGGAGCTCCTTCGTGGATGACGTCCTCGGTCCTGACGACCCAGGTGCCGGTCTTGTCGGAGAATGATGAGCGCACGTGGATCGGCATGTCGTTGCGACGGGCGTACTCGACGCACCGCAGGTGCAGGATCTTCGCACCGCTGGCCGCCATCTCGAGCATCTCCTCGTAGGAGATGCGTGGAATCTGACGGGCGTTGCTGACGATCCGTGGATCGGCGGTGAAGATCCCGTCCACATCGGTGTAGATCTCGCAGACATCCGCGTGCAGGGCGGCGGCCAGCGCGACGGCAGTCGTGTCGGAGCCACCCCGACCCAGCGTCGTGATGTCCTTGGTCGTCTGGGAGACACCTTGGAACCCGGCGACGATCGCGACGGCGCCGTCCGCGAGCGCGGCCTCGATTCGGCTTGGCGTGACATCGATGATCTTGGCGCGGCCGTGCTCGGAGTCGGTGATGACGCCAGCCTGCGACCCGGTGAACGAGCGCGCCTCCTGGCCCAGCGTGCCGATCGCCATCGCGAGCACGGCCATGCTGATTCGTTCACCAGCGGTCAGCAGCATGTCGAGCTCGCGGCCCGGAGGAAGCGGCGA
The DNA here is from genome assembly GCF_049587115.1 of Aeromicrobium sp. GTDB lineage: Bacteria > Actinomycetota > Actinomycetes > Propionibacteriales > Nocardioidaceae > Aeromicrobium. The sequence continues at coordinate 13,655 of NZ_JBAVDI010000039.1, read as the reverse complement.
GACCTGGTTGGCCAGATCGATCAGCTCATCGGTCGTGTCGCCCATGGCAGACACGACGACAACGACGTCGTGACCAGCCTTCTTGGTCGCGACGATGCGCTGGGCGACCCTCTTGATGCTGGTTGCGTCGGCAACCGAGGAGCCGCCGTACTTCTGGACGACAATGCCCACAGGCCCATTCCTCTTGCTTGGCACTACCTGGTGGTGATGTACGGATGCGCGACGCTGCGCGGGATCAAGTCTAGCGATACTCCGGATTGGCTTGTAACTCGTGCACTCCGGAATCCCACACCGTGCGCTGGTTGCCGAACGCCGGGACCCCTCCCGCGTCACGCAACAGCTTCGCCAGATGCATCAAGTTGTAGGTCATGAACGACGTGTTGCGGTTGGTGAAGTCGTTCTCGGGTCCACCCGATCCGGGGTCGAGGTAGGACGGGCCGGGTCCGGCCTCCCCGATCCAGCCCGCGTCGGCCTGCGGCGGGATCGTGTAGCCCACGTGCTGCATCGAGTACAGGACGTTCATGGCGCAGTGCTTGATTCCGTCCTCGTTGCCGGTGATCAGGCAGCCACCGACCTTGCCGTAGAACGCATACTGTCCATCGGAGTTGAGCATGCCCGAGGCGGAGTACAACCTCTCGATGACCTGCTTCATGATGCTGCTGTTGTCTCCGAGCCAGATCGGCCCGGCAAGCACCAGGATCTCGGCCGCCATGACCTGTTCGAAGATCTCAGGCCAAGCATCGACCTCCCAGCCGTGCTCGGTCATGTCGGGGTACACCCCGCTGGCGATCGGATGGTCGATCGCGCGGATCTCGGTGACCGTCACTCCGTGGCGGCGCATGATGTCGGCGCTCATCGTCACCAGCCCGTCGGTGTTGCTGGGCTCGGGCGATTTCTTGAGCGTCGCGTTGATGAACACGGCGCCGAGGCCGGAGAAGTCAGGAGCATCGATCATGACTGTGAGTCTGCCCCCGCCCCGCGCCGCTGGCAACCGAGACGACCTGACGTTCGGTGGTTGCTCAGGCCCGGGTGACGGTGTGGCCGATCGTCGTCCGTCCCTCGAACGCCCGGCCCAGGGTCAGCTCGTCGGCGTACTCCAGGTCGCCGCCGACCGGCAGTCCGCTGGCCAGCTTGCTGACCCGCAGTCCGAGCGGCGTCAGCATCCGGATCAGGTACGTCGCGGTCGCCTCACCCTCGAGGTTGGGATCGGTCGCGATGATGACCTCGGTGACGACGCCGTCCTGGAGCCGCTGGAGCAGCTCCTTGATGCGCAGCTGATCGGGTCCGATGCCGGCGATCGGCGAGATTGCGCCGCCCAGCACGTGGTACCTGCCGCGGAACTCGCGGGTGCGCTCGATCGCGACGACGTCCTTGGACTCCTCGACGACACAGATCACGGCAAGATCTCGGCGCGGGTCCGCGCAGACCCTGCATTCTGTGTCGACCGTGACGTTGCCGCAGATCGAGCAGAAGTGCACCTTGGCCTTGACCTCCAAAAGCGTCGCGGCGAATCGGCGAACGTCCTCGGGGTCGGCGTCGAGCAGGTGGAATGCGATGCGCTGCGCACTCTTGGGACCGATGCCGGGCAGCTGCCCTAGCTCATCGATCAGATCTTGGATTACCCCGTCATACATAGGTGCTCAGGGTATGCCGTCAGCGGTGGGACGGCCCCGTCGACCCGCTGTCGAACAGCTGCTGTCCAGCCAGGATGCGCACGAGCTGCTCGACCCGGAGGTCCTCGTGTTCAGGGTGGGCCAGGACGGTCGAGGTGATCGCCTCACCATCGAGCATGTGCACGATCCCGAGAATGATGGTGTCGAGCTCCTCGGCCGGCATCGACTTCGCGATCGGCAGGGCGTGTCCGATCCCGACGATCTCCCGGTGATACCGCTCGGCCAGCGGGGTCAGCCGCTCCCGCAGATCAGGATCCGTGCGGGCGGCGACCAGCAGCTCGTACCACGCGGCATTCATCGGATCCCGGGTTGCGCGGCGAAGGAGGTGCAGGCAGGCCGCGACGCTGAACTCCTCGAGCGAAGCCAACCCCTGCCGGAACTCGACGAACTGCCGGGCCCGCACCTCGTCGGCGGCTGCCAGGATCACGTCCAGACGGGACTCGAAATGCCGGAACAGCCCACCCTGGGAGATGCCTGCGCGGCGGGCGATCTCGATCGTGGACGTCCGCGCGTAGCCGAGCTCTGCCAACGACCCGACCGCGGCGTCGACCAGCGCGGCGATCGTCGCCTCCCGTCGCTCGGCCTGCGTACGTCGGGGGGCCACGACGGCTACTGCGCCGCCTCGAGCCCGAGTCGGCGGACCGGAGCGACCGTGCCCCGGTCCTCGCCCGCGCGCAGGAAGCGGCCCGTGCCCAGTGTCCGGCCGTAGCCCTCGACGAAGACGCCCCGCTCGAAGACGACCTCCCCGGTCACGATCGTGGCCGCGACAGCAGCGTCGTTGCGATTGACCATGCGGCTCATGTTGCCGAACTCCGGCATCAGCGCCTCGTGGTAGTCGTCGACTGCGTCGCTGAGCCCGGCCGGATCGACCACGACGATGTCGGCCCGGTCGCCGACCGCGATGCGCCCTGCATCGATGCCGTAGAAGTCTCCGAGCTCGCCGGTCAGCTTGAAGATCGCCTTCTCGACGCTCATGAACGGCTTGGCTGTCGACTGTGCCTGGTGCACGCGGTTGAGCAGCCGGATGCCGAAGTTGTAGAACGCCATGTTGCGCAGGTGCGCGCCGGCGTCCGAGAAGCCGATCGTGATGCCGAAGCGATTGATCAGCTTGTCCTGGATCTCCGGCCTGGTATTGGCGATGTTGGTCTTCCAGCGCAGTGCGGTGCCGTACTCGACGACGAGGTCGAGATAGCAGTCGACTGGGTGCAGGTCCCGATCACGGGCGACCTGCCCGATCATCATGCCGACCAGCGAGGCGTCGGGGCACTCGGTGATCTCGGCATCGTCGAAGTCGCGGTGCCAGACTCGGGGCGAGAACCGCTTGTCGAAGTCGCGCCGGAACCAGCGCCGGTATGCCTCGTCGCTCAGCAGCTCGTTGCGACCCATCTCCTCGCGGAGGTGGAGCGCCTCCCGGCCCGAACCGAACTCCTCGAAGACCACCAGGTCGATGCCGTCGGCCCACACCCGAAACGTCGTCGGCAGGTGCTGCCAGGTGAACTGCCCACGACCCAGCCGGTTGGCGATGAACGCCAGTGGAGCGAAGATGCGCTGCACCCACGGCTCCGCCTTGGTGTCGGCGGCGGCAAGCAGCGACACCTTCAGCGGCTTGCGGAACAACCCCGTCGCCGTGGCGAGGTAGAAGCCGATGTCGTACTTCTTGTTGAGGTTCGGGACCCCCTGCAGGACTCGTCCGCGGCGGCGCAGGACCCGGCTGAGCCCGCGGAACTCCTTCCAGCTCGAGTAGGTGGACGGCAGTGACCGGGAACGATAACGATCGCCGTCGAGCTTGTCCCACGGATTCGTCATGGTGGAGATGCCGAGAAAACCGGCATCCAGGGCCTCCTCCAACCGGCGTTCGATCTCGGCTTGCTCGCCCTTGGTGGCCTTCTGATCGGGATCGGTCGAGCGACCGATCCCCATGACGCTGGCCCGCGTGTCGGAGTGCCCGAGGAAGGAGGCGACATGTGGTCCCAGTGGCAGCTGCTCGAGCGCATCGACCCAGCCCTGCGGCGTCGACCAGTTCTTGGCCTCCTCGAGCGCGGCGAGAACGTGTGGTCGCGGCAGTGCTTCGACGCGGCTGAACAGGTCGGCGATGTCCAGGGGCGTCGAGTAGATCGTGGAGAGCGAGCAGTTGCCGACCAGCACCGTGGTGACACCGTGCCGGACTGACTCGTTGAGGCCGGGCGCCACTTGCAGCTCCGCGTCGTAGTGCGTGTGAGTGTCGACGAAGCCGGGCATGACCCACTGACCGGTGGCGTCAACGACTCGCGTCGCGGGGCTGACCGGCAAGGGATTCGCACTGAGCGCAGCGATCCGTCCGTCGCGGATACCGACATTCGTCTCGATCCCCGGCGCGCCGCTGCCGTCGAAGTAGGTGCCACCGGAAATGACCAGATCGAGATCGTTCACGTGTACCGCCTCGGGTGATGTGAGCACACAACATAGCGAGTGGGTACTCGCTATGTCTAGTGCGCGAGGAAGGTCTGCAGCATGTCGTGCCCCCGGGACGTCAGGATCGATTCGGGATGCATCTGGACTCCCTCGACAGGGTGAGTTCGATGGCGAACACCCATCACCACACCGGAGGCGGTGCGCGCGGTGACCTCCAGCTCGTCCGGCAGCGTGTGCGGATCGATCACCAGGGAGTGATAGCGCGCGCACACCAGCGGACTCGGCAGGTCCGAGTAGACGCCGTGACCGTCGTGGTGAACCAGCGAGGGCTTGCCGTGAACCACCTCGTCGGCGCGCACCACAGTCGCGCCGTAGACCTCGCCGATCGCCTGGTGGCCCAGGCACACTCCGAGCGTGGGAGTCGTGGGGCCAAGCCGCCGGATCGCCTCGATACTGATTCCGGCGTCGGTCGGGATGCCGGGCCCCGGCGAGACCACCAGGTGGGTGAACGCGCCGCGCTCACGCATCGCGACGAGCTCGTCGACCGTCACTGCGTCGTTGCGGACGACGTCGGCGCGCGCGCCCAGCTCGCCGACGTACTGGACCAGGTTGTAGACGAACGAGTCGTAGTTGTCGATGAACAGCACCGTCGCCTGCGAGACAGCGGGCGTGGTCGAGCTCGTCGGCCGACCTCTGCCGGGTCCGGCCGCCGAGCCGGCGCCATCGGGGGTGAACCAGAAACGCTTGAGTTCATCGCGAAGCCACCCGGTCGTGCGTCCCTCCGGCCAGCTCCCGACATCGCGGCAGGCGCGGACCGGGACGACTCCCCGCAGCGAGTTGGTCGCGAAGACCTCCGTCGCTGTGGACAGGTCCGCCACCGTGAGACGCCGCTGGAACACCGGCACTCCCGCATCGCGAAGCAGCTCGATGACCCGGGCCCGGGCGGTCCCGGGCAGGATGCGACCGTCCAGCGGCGGGGTGTGGACACCATCGTCCTGCACCACGAAGATGCTGGCCCGGGCGGTCTCGAGCATCGATCCATCCTCGGCCAGGACCAGCAGATCCCGGTCAGCCCCCACATCGGTGGCCAGCGCTCGACGGTCGGCCCACTTGTGCTGCCCGATTCCACCGTCGATCGTCCGGGGCACCAGGGTCCATCCGGCGACGTCGTCATCGATGGCCCGCGCGGTCATCGTCACGACGACACCCTGGCCGTCCGGCACGGCATCGATGCGCAGACGCTGCCGACCGGCCAGGCCCGCCACCCGTCGTTCCACCGCGTCGTCGAGTCCGGCACGGATCGTCGTGCCGTAGACCGAGCGGACACTCGCGTCGAGCCGGGCGAGGTGGGCATCCAGGTCGACGATGCGCCCGTCGACGACCAGCAATGTGTCGTAGATACCCGCTGATTCGTCGACAGTTGCCATTCGCACGGGCGCCGCGGGGGCCCACGGCTCGTCGACGCCGGGCGTCACAGCGGTGAGCGCGAGCGTGCCGCCGATCGCCTCGATCAAGGGGCGGGCCTTGACCAGGCATTCGGCGTACTCGCCGTCCGGGGTCGAGTCGGCGACCACGCCGCCGCCCACGCCCAGCCAGATGCGGTCGCCGGACATCTCGAAGGTGCGAATGGCGACGTTGAGCTCGAGCCCCGCGGCAGGACTCACGTGGCCGATCGCCCCCGTGTAGGCCTCGCGGCCGGTCGGCTCCAGCGTGTTGATGATCTCCATAGCTCGCACCTTGGGCGCTCCGGTCACCGAGCCGGGCGGAAAGGTCGCCCGCAGCAGCTCCGAATCACGAACTCCGTGCGCAAGATGGCCCACGACGTCCGACACCAGGTGCCACACGGAATGTCGTTCGGAACGGGTCAGGGCCGGCACCCGCACGGACCCCGGTACGCAGACGCGGCCGAGGTCGTTGCGCATCAGGTCGACGATCATGATGTTCTCGGCCCGATTCTTGGCCGAGGCAGCGAGCTCGTCGGGATCGGTGTCGAGTGCTGCGGTGCCCTTGATCGGAGAGCTGAGCACTTCGTCTCCGGTGCGTCGCAGGAACAGCTCGGGCGACAGGCTGGCGAGCGCACCCTCAGGACTCGACACGAAGGCCGCGTAGGCCGGGTGCAGTCGTTCGACTCCGGCGCAGAACACGTCCAGCGGATCGCCGTCCAGTGGCGCCTCCAGCCGCACGCACAGGTTGGCCTGGAAGATGTCGCCGGCCGTGATGTGGTCGAGGACCGTGGCGAGCGCAGCCTGATGTGCCCGCGGGGAGGGGGTCATCGAGAAGGCGCCGACGGAGTGGGGCCGGGGAGCCGACCGAGCTCCACCCAGCGTCCTCACGATCGCTGCGTCCCGGTCCGGATCAGCTCGCAACGACTCGAGCCACCACGTGCCGTCGGTCAGCCGCAACACGTGGTCGTAGAACGCGATGCGGTGATCCGGCTGCGGGACGGGACGCAGTGGCGTGGCGGGAAGCCGCTCGACGAGACGCCCCAGCTGATATCCCCAGGCGCCGATCCAGCCGCCGCCGAAGCCGCCGAGATCGGCACCGGCCGACACCGATGGTGGCGCGGCATCAATTCCCTCGAACGGATCGTCCTGCAGGACCGCGATCGGATCGAACGCGATCAGCGCCTCGCCGTGGTGCCACGCACCCAGCAGCGCGACCAACCGGTCGCGGCCGCGGAACAGACGTAGGACATCGAGCGAATCGAGGTCGATGTCGAGACGGGTGCGGACACCCGTCTCAGTCGTGGCGGGTCTCGTCAATGACTTCTGCTCCCAGCTCTCTCAGCAGCAGCAGCTCGGGGTCGATGGCCTCGTTGTCGACCACGGGGTCATCGCGGTCGGCCGAGGCGTCGGGGTCCTCGCGCGGCTCCGGCGCCGTGGAATCGCGCAGAGCCTCCCGGACCGACTCCGGCGCACCGACACCCTTGCGGGACTCGGCCGCTGCAGGACTCGGGTCGACCGAAGTCGGCTCTGAACTGCCGGACGGACCCGGACGAGCGCCGGGATCGACGATCGCCTCGATCCGCCACGTCACGCCGAGCACGGCGTGGAGGGCCTGTTGGACGTACTCCTCCGAGCGGCTGTTGATGAACGAGTCGCGAGCACCGGCATTGACCATGGCGATCGTCAGCGTCGAGCCGTCCAGGCCGGTGACCTGCGCGTTCTGGCTCAGCATGACCCAGGCGAAGCGGCGCAGGTCGCGGATCTTGTCGAGCACCTCCGGCCACAGCCGGCGAACGTCGGCGATGGTCAGCTGACCCGCCGCAGCCGGCTGCGCCGCCGGGGCGGGAGCAGGTTCAGGTTCGGCGGCGGACGTCGGAGCGGAGACCGAGCCCTGCTGCGCCGGCGGGGCGACGACCTGCTCGACCTCGGACGGCGAGCTCTCGACGACCGCGGAGGGCGCCTCGATCTCCACCGGTACGTCGACGACAGGCGCAGGCAGCTCAGCGGGCACCTCGTCCGGGACCGACTCGGCAACGCGGGCCGGTGCGGCTCCACCGTCCATCGACAACCGGCGCTCGACCCGGTCGAGTCTCGCCTGGAAACCTTGCGTCGAGTTGTCCGAACCCGGCACCAGGATGCGCGCGCACATCAGCTCGAGCAGCAGCCGTGGGGCGGTGGCCCCGCGAAACTCCATCAACGCGGCGTTGACGATGTCGGCGGCACGGGTCAGCTCGGACGGGCCGAATCCGCTGGCCTGGCTGAGCAGCCGGTCGGCTCGATCACCCGGCACGTCCAGCAGTCCCTTGTCGAGCGCGTCCGGCACTGCCGCGACGATCACCAGGTCACGCAGTCGTTGCAGGAAGTCCTCGGCGAAGCGGCGCGGGTCCTGACCAGACTCGATGACCTTGTCCACCACGCCGAAGACAGTCGACCCGTCACCGGCGGCGAATGCGTCGATCGCCTCGTCGAGCAACGAGTCGGGCGTGTAGCCCAGCAGCGCGACCGCCAGCGGGTAGGTGACGCCGTCCGGGCCCGCGCCACCGAGCAGCTGATCGAGGACACTGAGACTGTCGCGCACCGAACCCTGACCCGCACGAACCACCAGGGGCAGAGCCGTCGGCTCCAGCTTGACGTCCTCGGCGGCGCAGAGCTGCAGCAGGTAGTCGCCGAGCGTCCTGGGGGGAACGAGCCGGAACGGGTAGTGGTGGGTGCGCGACCGGATCGTCCCGATGACCTTGTCGGGCTCGGTGGTCGCGAAGATGAACCTCAGGTGCGGTGGCGGCTCCTCGACGAGCTTGAGCAGTGCGTTGAAGCCCTGCGGGGAGACCATGTGGGCCTCGTCGATGATGTAGACCTTGTAGCGACTGCTGACCGGGGCGAAGAATGCTCGCTCGCGCAGGTCTCGGGCATCGTCGACCCCGCCGTGACTGGCCGCGTCGATCTCGATGACGTCGATGCTCCCCGGTCCGCCGCGGGCCAGATCCCGACAGCTCTGGCACTCGCCACACGGATCGGCGATCGGCGCCTTCTCGCAGTTGAGTGCACGGGCCAGGATCCGGGCGCTGGTCGTCTTGCCACAGCCTCGCGGTCCCGAGAACAGATAGGCGTGATTGATCCGGTTCGCGGCCAGGGCATGCCGCAAGGGCTCGGTCACGTGATCCTGACCGATCACCTCGGCAAAGGTCTCGGGCCGGTATCGGCGGTACAGCGCGAGGGGGGCGTCCACGACGTGAACTCTATCGACCGGGTCCGACGCTGACGAGGCCGTCGCCGACGTCACGACTTCAGCAGACGGGTGGCCCGCAGCCAGGAGTCGACCGCGGCATACGCCGCCTTTCGGGGCTCGTCCAGAGAGATGAACACGTCGTGACGCGCGCCATCGATCGGCATCACCGTGACCTGGTCGCCGAGGCAGCCGGACCAGCGGGCGATCTGCCTGACGTCGAGCACCGCGTCGGCATTGTCGACCTCCGGGGTGTACTTCGAGGCGAACCGGGTCCGGTTCGAGCGCAGGACCAGCGACGGAACACCGATGTCCAGCCCTCGGTGGAGCGCGGCCTGACCCCGGCGTATCGCGGTCAGCCAGCCGTAGGTCACCGGGAAGCCTTCGAGCGGCTTGAAGGCGGTGTCGAACTCCCACTCGCCGTGCGCGCTGACGTGCAGGCTGGTGCCGTAGGCGTCCGTGGGTGGCAGCTTGATGAATGACTTGGGTCGGACCCGCGCCACGGCGGCGATCATTCGGGTGCCGACAGTGCGCATCCAGGCCCTGCCCTGCAGGTCGAACCATGGGCTGTTGAGGACCAGGCCCACGATGCCTGCACCCCGGGTGCCACCCGGCGTCCGGTTGAGGCGATCCAACCACAGCGGCAGGATCAGTCCGCCGGTCGAGTGGGCCGACAGGACGACAGGCTGGTCACCTGTCTCCGCACGGATGATTCGCAGCGCCTCGGACAGCTCGGCGTCGTAGAGCGCCAGGTCGGACACATAGTGTCCCGTCTGGCCCTCCCTTCGCGAGCGTCCGCACTTGCGCAGATCCAGGGCATAGAACGCAAAACCCCGCTCAGCCGAGAAGTCGGCGAGCTCGGTCTGGAAGAAGTAGTCGCTGAAGCCGTGAACGTAGAGCATGGCGGCTTCGTGCGCCTCGCGCGGCGTCCGCCGGACCAGAGTTGCCTCGACCTCGCCCTCGCCATCGGGATCCGTGCCCAGCGCGATGGTGCGTCGCTCATACCCATCGCCCAGCTCGTCGGGGATCCAGTCGGTCATGTGGGGTGCTCCTCGTTTGGCGACGGACGTCGGGGTCCCACAGTATGGGAGGCGTGACCGACACACGCGAAATCCAGCGGACACTCGATCTAGCCCTCCGTGTCGGCGAGATGCTGCTGTCCAACGGTGCCGGCGCGGCCGACGTCACCGCCACGATGTCCTCGATCACCCACCACCTGGGGTTGCGCCAGGCACTTGTGGACGTCACCTTCACCACGCTGACCCTGGGCTATCAACCGAGCTTCGACGAGCCCGCGTACTCCTTGACCCGCCACGTGACCCACCGAGAGACCGACTTCGACGACCTGACCCGAGTCGATCATCTCGTGACAGCCCTGCTGAGCGACGAGATCGACCTCGAGGAGGCGCGCGCCCAGATCGCCCAGATCACGTCGACTGGTCACCGAACACCGCGGTGGGCGGTGTCGATCAGCTGGGGAGTCATCGGGTCCGGTATCGCTCTGCTGATCGGCGGCGACGCAACAGTCACGTTGATCGCCGGGATCGCAGCGATCGGCATCGAGGTGCTCCAGCGTTACCTGTCCCGACTGCGACTTCCCTTCTTCTACGCCCAGGTCGCCGGCGGCCTGTTCGCGACACTCCTCGCGGTGGGAGTCGCGGCAGTCAACGTCGACGTCAACCCGTCGCTCGTCATCATCGCCAGCATCGTGATGCTGCTCGCGGGGCTCGGATTCATCGGTGCGATCCAGGACGCCCTGACCGGTTTCTACATCACTGCCGGGGCTCGCATCCTCGAGGTCATGATGTCGACGGTCGGCGTCATCGTCGGCGTCAGCGGGGGGCTGACCGTGGGCGGGCTGCTGGGAGTCAACATCGCGCTCGACCCCGACGCGTCCGGGCTCGCCCGTTTTCCGGTCATGGTTGCCGGCGCGGCCGTCAGCGCGGCAGCTTTCGCCTTCGCGGCCTACGCCCCGGCCCGAATCCTGCTGCCCATCGCGCTGATCGCCGGGATCGCCGCGGCAGTGTTCCTGCTGCTGTCCGATCAGGAGCTCGGCAAGGCCTGGCCCGCGGCCGTGGCCGCCATCTTCATCGGCTTCATCAGCTACACCGTGTCGGGGCGTTTCCACGTCCCCCCTCTGGTGATCGTGGTGGCGAGCATCGTTCCTCTGCTCCCCGGTCTGTCGATCTATCGCGGCCTGTCCCTGCTGGCGGACGACGACTACACCGGGATTCTCGCGATGATCACGGCCATCGCGATCGCCATCTCGCTCGCCGCGGGAGTCATCCTCGGCGAGTACGTCGCCCAGCCGCTGCGACGAGAGGCACGTAGGCTCGAACAGCGTCTCGCCGGCCCACGCCTGGTCGGGCCGCTCCGTGCTCGCGCGGTGCGGAAGAAGAAGCTGGACCCCGAATAGGCCCAGTTTGCCGGACATTAGACTTGCCGTGCGCCACGTGGCGCGATCGCCGAGGAGCCGTAGATGAAACTGCAACTGTCAGACGAGGACGCCGCCTTCCGTGAGGAGATGCACGACTTCTTCACGACCCAGATCCCCCAGCACATCCGTGACACCGTCGCCGCCCGCCGCGAGCTCAGCAAGGAGCAGATCGTCGAGTCGGTCCAGGTGATGAACGCCGCTGGCATCGCGGCGCCGAACTGGCCGGTCGAGTGGGGAGGAAAGGACTGGACACCGCTGCAGCGGCACATCTGGCACGAAGAGATGCAGCTGGCGTGCGTCCCGCCGCCACTGGCGTTCAACCATTCGATGGTCGGTCCTGTCATCGCCGCGTTCGGTTCGCAGGAGCTCAAGGAACGCTTTCTGGCCAAGACCGCCAATCTCGACATCTGGTGGTCGCAGGGATTCTCCGAGCCCGACGCAGGATCGGACCTCGCCTCGCTGCGGACGACCGCGGTCAAGGAGGGCGACGAGTACGTCGTGAACGGCCAGAAGACGTGGACGACCCTGGGTCAGCACGGCGACTGGATCTTCACGCTGGTCCGTACCGATCCAGACGTCAAGAAGCAGGCCGGCATCTCTTTCTTGCTGATCGACATGACGTCGCCCGGCGTCGAGGTCCGACCGATCGAGCTGATCGACGGCGGCCACGAGGTCAACGAGGTCTGGTTCGACAACGTTCGCGTACCGGCCGAAAACCTGGTCGGCGAGGAGAACAAGGGCTGGGACTACGCCAAGTTCCTGCTCGGCAACGAGCGGGTCGGCGTGGCGCCGGTTGGTTCGACCAAACGCACGCTTTCGCAGGCCAAGGAGTACGCCAAGACGGCCGGACCCGGCGGCACCTCCCTGCTGGAGGATCCACTCCTCGCGGCCCAGATCACGGATCTGGAGAATGAGCTTCTCGCGCTCGAGCTCACCGCGCTGCGCGTCGTGGCCAACTCGGCCGACGGCAAGCCACACCCCGCCTCCTCGGTGCTCAAGCTGCGCGGCACCGAGCTGCAGCAGGCCGTCACCGAGCTCATCGTCGACCTCGCCGGACCGGCGTCGCTGGCGTCAGGTGCGGGCGACGGCTCTGACGTGCCCGACTGGGCGCGGGTCGCCACACCCAACTACCTCAACTACCGGAAGGCGTCGATCTACGGCGGTTCCAACGAGGTGCAACGACAGATCATCGCCGGCACGATCCTGGGACTGAGGGGCTGACATGGACTTCCAACTGGACTCCGAGCAGGAAGCGCTCCGCGACGCAGTTCGCGGGCTGCTGACCAAGGCATACGACACCTCCGAGACTCGGCGTGAGGCGACCAAGCAGGATCCGGGCTGGGATGAGAAGACCTGGCAACGGCTCGCCGAGATGGGCGTCCTCGGGTTGCCCTTCGCCGAAGAGGACGGCGGCATGGGCGCCGGACCGGCCGAGGTGTCGATCGTGGCCGAGGAGATCGGGCGCGTCATCGCGCCCGAGCCGTTCGTCGAGGCCGTCGTGCTGGCCGGTGGTCTGGTCGCCGCGGCAGGCACCGCAGAGCAGCGCGCCGAGATCCTCGGCGCCCTTGCCGAGGGCACCCTCGTGCCGGCGTTCGCCCACACCGAGCCGGGGTCGCGCTACTCCCAGACCGCGGTCGGTGTCACTGCGGCCAGGGATGGCGACTCCTGGACTCTCAGTGGCGTGAAGGAGCCGGTCCTGGGAGGCGCCCGTGCCGACGTCCTGATCGTCAGCGCCGCCATCGACGGCGGGACGGGACTGTTCGTGGTCCCGGCCGATGCTGCTGGCCTCACACGTACGGGCTATCGAACGTTCGACGGCGGCCGCGCGGCCCATGTCGCGTTCGAGGGCACCCCGGCGACACCGCTCGGCGAGGCCGGAGCCGACCAGTCGGCGGTCATCGCGGCGACCGTTGCCGAGGCCCAGATTGCGTACGGCCACGAGGCGATCGGTGCCATGGACACCGCGCTGCGGACCACGACGGAGTACCTCAAGACGCGCAAGCAGTTCGGCGTCCCGCTGATGACGTTCCAGGCGCTGACCTTCCGTGCTGCGGACATGTACGTGTCGCTCGAGCTGGTCCGCAGCACCGTCACGTGGGCGACGCTCGTGCTGCTGGACGGCGGCGACGCCACCGAGGCAGCCTCGCGGGCCAAGCTGCAGGTCAGCAAGGCCGGCCGGCACATCGGCCAGGAGGCGATCCAGCTGCATGGCGGCATCGGCATGACCGCGGAGTACAGCGTTGGTCACTACATGAGCCGGCTCACCGCGATCGACCACGCCCTGGGCGACGGTCGTCACCACCTCAACCGTCTGGTCGAGACACTCGACGACCACACCGTCATCGAGCCGCTGCCCTGATCTAGAGCCCCCGCCAGGGCGGTGTCCTGGCCACGTATCGGGACCCCTGATACGTGGCTGAGGCACCGCCCTGGTGTCTGCCGCACGTATCCGGACCCTTGATACGTGGCTGAGGCACCGCCCTGGT
>NZ_JBAVDI010000038.1:0-12339 GCF_049587115.1 Aeromicrobium sp. | reverse complement strand
CGTCGACGGCGACGCCCGCCACGTGCGCCAGCAGGTCCTGCACGCTCCAGTCCGGGCAGGCCGGCACCTGCCGGGCCAGCTCCTCGGACGACGTCTGCCGCATCAGCTCGGTCATGCGCTCGCGCACCGCGACGTACGCCGCCGCACTGTCCTCGTGGGTGGTCATGGCCCCTTCCTAGACCATCAGCAGCGGTCGCGCCACTCCGGGGCTCGGCGTGCCGCGGCTTGGCTGGGCAGGTGTTCGACATACTGAGTGACCGCCTGGACAAGGTCCCGAGCACCGAGGTCCGCACATCGTGGAACTCGCACGGCTGCTGGGAGACGACCTGAGGCCGGACGTCGTCGGCGAGGCAGCGCGGTCCGGTCTGTACCCCGCGCAGCACGTCAAGCAGGTGTGGCACTGCTTGGCTCGTTTCGGTCGCGCATCATTCGACCCCTGACTCATCCGTACCGCTTCGGGCCACCGCCCGCTCATCGGCAGACCCGGTCGTCCCGCAAGTCGAACGGCAAACGGCGAGCTCGTTCCCGCTCCTGGCTGGCTCCCAGCGCTTGACCCACGCGCGTCCTACAAGGGGCGCATGCGGACCCGACGGTGCGCGTTGCAGCCTTGGGTCTGGTGGCCTACGGACTTCCAACGAGGTTCAGTACCTACCGAAAGTCGTCGAGATGCTTCCCCTGGTACTACTGAATCAGCAGGTACGTCGCCCGAGCCCGGAGCGGGCTCCCAAATGAGGGATCAGCGGCCACGCAGTGAGACAGTCGTCTCACCCGGTGGTCGAGCAGGTGGCGAACAGATAGCGTTCGCCGAATGAGCCCCGGAGAGCAGGAGACCGCCACGGCATCTGTCGTGGGTGTCGTCGCCGAGTCCCAGCGAGGTGAGACGCGTGTAGCGGCCACACCCGAGACCGTGGGCAAGCTGATAAGCCTCGGCTACGACGTGTCGGTGGAGTCCGGTGCCGGTGAGGCCGCGAGCTTCACCGACGAGGCATACGCCGAAGCGGGTGCGACGATCGGTTCGACTCTCGACGTCTGGCGCAGCGACATCATCTTCAAGGTCAATGCGCCCTCGGCCGCGGAGATCGCCCAGCTCGCTGACGGCGCGACGCTCGTGAGCCTGATCGCTCCGGCTCTCAACCCCGAGCTCGTCGAGGCCCTGTCACAGCGGCCCATCACGGTGCTGGCGATGGATGCCGTCCCCCGGATCTCTCGCGCACAGTCGCTGGACGTGCTGAGCTCGATGGCCAACATCGCCGGCTACCGCGCGGTCGTGGAGGCGGCGCACGTCTTCGGGCGGTTCTTCACCGGCCAGATCACTGCCGCGGGCAAGGTCCCACCGGCCAAGGTGCTTGTCGCCGGGGTCGGGGTGGCTGGACTGGCCGCGATCGGCACGGCGAGCAGCCTGGGTGCTGTCGTGCGTGCGACCGATCCGCGGGCCGAGGTTGCCGACCAGGTCAGCTCGATCGGCGGGGAGTACCTCCCGGTGGACGTCGAGACCGAGCAGAGCACCGACGGCTACGCCAAGGCCACCTCCGAGGCGTACGACGCGCGCGCGGCTGAGATCTACTCCGAGCAGGCCGCCGATGTCGACATCATCATCACGACAGCGCTGATCCCCGGCCGCGCCGCACCACGACTGATCACGGAGGCGGACGTCGCCTCGATGAAGTCCGGCAGCGTCATCGTCGACATGGCCGCGGCCAGTGGCGGCAACGTCGCGGGCTCGGTCGCCGGCGAGGCGATCGTCACCGACAACGGCGTCACGATCATCGGCTACACCGACCTGGCCGGCCGACTGCCAACCCAGGCCTCCCAGCTGTACGGCACCAACCTGGTCAACCTGATGAAGCTGCTGACCCCCCAGAAGGACGGCCGCATCGTCTGGGACTTCGACGACGTCGTGCAGCGCACCATCACGGTCGTGCACGACGGAGAGGTGTTGTGGCCGCCGCCCCCGGTACAGGTATCGGCGGCACCAGCCACGGCGCCGGCCCAGGAGGTCGAGCCCGAACCGGCCAAGACGCCGATGACAGCGGCCCGGAAAATGGCCCTAATCGGTGTCGGCGTGCTCGCGCTCTTCCTGGTCAACGCGTTCGCGCCCGAGCCCCTGCCCGAGCACTTCACGGTGCTGGTCCTGGCGATCGTCATCGGTTACTACGTCATCGGCAAGGTCCACCACGCGCTGCACACTCCACTGATGTCGGTGACGAACGCGATCAGCGGCATCATCGTCGTCGGCGCCATGCTGCAGATCGCGCAGGACGACACCACGATCCAGGTCCTGTCGTTCATCGCGATCCTGCTGGCCTCCATCAACGTCTTCGGCGGATTCGCCGTGACCCGACGCATGCTCAGCATGTTCTCGAAGGGCTGATCGTCGATGGATTCCCAGAGCATCGCCACCGCCGCGTACATCGTTGCGGCCCTGCTGTTCATCCTGAGCCTCGCGGGCCTGTCGAAGCACGAGACGTCTCGCCAGGGAGTCACGTTCGGCATCGCCGGCATGACAATCGCGCTTGTCGCGACCTTCGTCCGGGTGACGGACGTCGCCGACGGCAAGGCTGTCGTGCTGCTGCTGATCGCCGTTGCGATCGGCGCCATGATCGGCCTGTGGCGCGCCCGCGTCGTCGAGATGACCGGCATGCCCGAGCTCATCGCCCTGCTGCACAGCTTCGTCGGTCTGGCCGCCGTGCTGGTCGGCTGGAACGGCTACTACGAGGTCGAGGGCAACAGCGATCAGCGCGAGTACGTCGGCACGTTGCTTGACATCCACCACGCCGAGGTCTTCATCGGGATCTTCATCGGCGCGGTGACGTTCACCGGCTCGATCGTCGCCTTCCTGAAGCTGTCGGCGCGGATCAAGTCCAGCCCGTTGATGCTGCCGGGCAAGAACTACATCAACCTCGGCGCCCTGCTGGCGTTCGCGGGACTCACGGTGTGGTTCGTCATCGATCCGAGCCTCGGCCTGCTGATAGCAGTGACCGTGGTTGCGCTGGCCCTGGGCTGGCACCTCGTGGCATCGATCGGTGGCGGCGACATGCCGGTCGTCGTCTCGATGCTCAACTCGTACTCCGGCTGGGCGGCGGCGGCTTCGGGGTTCCTGCTCGACAACGACGCCCTGATCGTCACCGGCGCGCTGGTCGGTTCGTCGGGTGCGTACCTCTCGTACATCATGTGTCAGGCGATGAACCGCTCGTTCATCTCTGTGATCGCCGGAGGGTTCGGCATCGTGGCGTCCGGCGACGACGACACCGACTACGGCGAGCACCGCGAGATCACGGCCGCCGATACCGCCGATCTGCTCAAGAACGCGTCCAGCGTCATCATCACTCCGGGCTACGGCATGGCCGTCGCCCAGGCGCAGTATCCCGTCGCGGACCTGGTCCGCAAGCTGCGCGAGCGCGACATCGACGTGCGGTTCGGCATTCACCCGGTCGCCGGCCGCCTGCCGGGTCACATGAACGTGCTGCTTGCCGAGGCCAAGGTGCCGTACGACATCGCCCTGGAGATGGACGAGATCAACGACGACTTCGACGGGACGTCAGTGGTCCTGGTGATCGGGGCCAACGACACCGTCAATCCTGCCGCGACCGAGGACCCCAGCAGCCCGATTGCCGGCATGCCGGTGCTGCGGGTCTGGGAGGCAGACGACGTGGTGATCTTCAAGCGGTCGATGGCGGCGGGCTACGCCGGGGTCCAGAATCCGTTGTTCTTCCGTGACAACGCGCAGATGTTGTTCGGCGACGCCAAGGAGCGGGTCGAGGACATCATTCGCGAGCTGTGAATGCACGTGACGCCTGACCAGGCGGATCGTTAGTGATGGTGACCTGAATCCCCTGGAGGACCTGTGGACAAGCCCGAGTACGACCGACCGGACGACGACGAGAGCGTCGGGAGCAAGGCCCTGATCTTCTTGGTGCTGGGCCTCGTGGTCGTGGCGATCTTCTACTTCGGGATCTACCGGTAGGTCCGGCGCTCAGTCAGCGACACCGTACAGGCGGTCACCGGCGTCACCCAGACCAGGGACGATGTAGCCGAGGTCGTTGAGCTTCTCATCGAGCCCGGCGGTCACCAGGGTGACCGGTACGTCGATCTCGGCGAGCTCCTGCTCGAGCCGGATGACGCCCTCGGGGGCCGCCAGCAAGGTGATCGCCGTGATGTGATCGGCGCCGCGCTTGACCAGGAAGTCGATCGCCGCGGCCAACGTCCCGCCGGTCGCGAGCATCGGATCGAGGACGTAGCACTGCCGGCCGGTGAGATCGTCGGGCAGTCGTTCGGCGTACGTCACGGCTTCGAACGTCTCCTCGTTGCGGACCATGCCGAGGAAGCCGACCTCCGCGGTCGGCAACAGGCGTTGCATGCCCTCGAGCATCCCGAGCCCGGCCCGCAGGATCGGTACCACGAGCGGGCGCGGATCAGAGAGCCGTACCCCGGTGGCCACGGCGACTGGGGTCGTGACCTCGACCGGTTCGACGCGCACGTCACGCGTGGCTTCGTACGCCAGCAACGTCACCAGCTCGTCGGCGAGGCGTCGAAAGGTTGGCGAGTCGGTCCGCGCGTCTCGCAGCACGGTGAGCTTGTGCGAGATCAGCGGGTGGTCAGCGACGTGTACCTGCATGCCAGCAGGGTAGCGGTCGCGATCGGGGGTCTGACACCATCGCTGTGGAGCCAGCCCACCAGGAGGCACAGTCGTGGCGACAGAACAGCTGATGGAGCAGGCGCTGCTGCTTGCGGAGTCCGCCCTTGTCGACGGTGACGTGCCAGTTGGGGCGGTGATCGTCGACCCGAGCGGCGTGGTGATCGGGCGGGGACGCAACACTCGCGAGCGTGACGGCGACCCGACGGGGCACGCAGAGATCGTCGCGATCCGCGAGGCCGCGGAGGTGCTCGGCGGGTGGCGCCTCGAGGGCTGCACGCTCGTCGTCACCCTCGAGCCGTGCACGATGTGCGCCGGCGCGATCGTCGCGGCGCGCCTGGCCGGCCTGGTCTTCGGTGCGTTCGACGACAAGGCCGGAGCAGTGGGCTCGTTGTGGGACGTCGTGCGGGATCGTCGCCTCAACCACCGCCCCGAGGTCGTCAGTGGTGTCCTGGCTGATCGATCGGCCACCTTGCTCCGGAGCTTCTTCGCCAATCACCGAGGGTGACGGCCGAGCTGCTACAGCCGAGCGCCGTCGATCAGCAGGTCAGCGGCCCCTGCACTGGCCGCGATTCGCCGGGCATTGGGTTCGTCCAGGCGCTCGACCCAGGCCAGGGCCTGCGGCTTGGTCTTGCCGAACTCCACGTGCCGCAGGACCAAGCGCTCGCGCCGGGTGTGATCGTCCAGCTCGACGAACCACGTCTCGTCCAGCTCGTCGTGCACGGCCCGCCATGCGCTGTTCCTGTCGAGGAGATAGTTGCCCTCCGTCACCACGAGCCGGTCCGTCGGTCGGACGGTGACAGCTCCGGCGACCGGCTGTTCGAGCCCTCGGTCGAAGTGGGGGACGAGAATCTCGTTCGTCAGATCTGCGTGCAGGCGTGCCAGCAGTGCGAGGTAGCCGTGCACGTCGAATGTCTCCACAGCACCCTTGCGGTCCAGCATCCCGCGCTCTCGCAGGGCCGCGTCGGCGAGGTGGAAGCCGTCCATCGCCACGTGTCCGACTCCGATGCCTTCGTCCCGCAGGTGCGCCACGAGGGCTTCCGTCACGGTTGACTTGCCCGCTCCCGGGGCGCCGGTGATGCCCAGGAGGCTCCGTCCGTCGGAGCGGATCAGGCCGCGTGCGCGGCCCGCGAGCTCGTCGATCAGTGCCGCGTCCATGGTGGGTCATTCCATCACGACGACGTCCAGCCCGCGGATGAATCGTGGCCGTTCAAGCGGTTGCCGGGTGCCGATTCGGTGGGTCGCCCGCGTGTCCGGTAACCTCGTCCGCGGTGGCGTGTCCGAGTGGCCTAAGGAGCACGATTCGAAATCGTGTGTAGGTTCATCCCTACCGTGGGTTCAAATCCCACCGCCACCGCAGAATGAGGGCCCCCGATTTCACTGGAATGACAGTGACGTCGGGGGTTTTCTTTTTGCCTCAGCAGAGGGGCTGGGGTACTTGAAGTCGCGACGTCCTCCACCAGCCCGGTGCGGCGAGGGGCGGCGTGCCGCGCTGCTAGGGGAGGTGTGGTTCAAGAGGGTGGTGCCGCGCAACCAGATAATTGAGGGGTCAACCAATCTCTGGGTCTCTGTGATCCGAATCACAGGTAACCAGCCAGAGAGCAGGAACCGGTCATGAAGGATGCGCTGCACCAGATGATGAGCGATGCTCACGCACGACTTGAAGGGCGGCTCGTGAGTGCCAAGGAGTCGATGGAGGTCCACGCTGGACGGCGCGAAATCGTCCAGAGCACCGATGCGTTCCTGGTGAACACCTGCCGTCATACCGCAGCCGTCTGCGACCTCGTCCTGCCTGCCGCCAGGACACACCTCGAGAACGGTCAGGAGCGGGTGCACCGCTACGTGATGCAGTGCAAACGGTCGGAACGGGCGATCATCCGGGCCAAGCAGCGCATGTACGGCGAGGCCCACAATGTGGGGGCTCAGTGGTCAACTGTCTGGGAATCCGTCGTCACAGAAGTGCGCGCGCTGCACGTGATCGAGCAGGAGCTCGTGGCCGACCTCTCGAACGTCACCGAGTTCCGACGCCGGGACGCGCTGGCGGGTCGATTCGAGTCGGTCGCGGACCACTCGCCGACGCGACCACACCCCAGCTCGCCCCATACGGGGATCCTCGCGCACGTCAGTCGTTGGCTGTGGAGCTGGGCCGACCGATTCTGGGATGTCGCTGAGGGGCGCATCGTCTCGGAACGCGCCCTGCCGCCGGAGCCGGACGAGCCTGAGACGCCCGATCAGATCGCCGCTTAACTCATGGCAGCTGCGCTCGGATGCCTGCGCTGACAGGGGAATCAAGGAGCCGGGGACGATCCATGTCGCCAGCGATGCAGGGGAGTGGAGGGCAATACCTGTCAGCCTCGACGCATTGTCACCATGGCGGCCTCGGAGGATAGTGGGTCTCCCGGGGGCAGGCCAGGAGGCACAAGGATGACCACGTGGATCGAACCGGAATCGGCTGAATACGACGAGCAGCGCAAGCTCTTCAACGCGATGATCGACAAGAGGCCGCGGCTCATTGCAGCATGCGAGGGCCCCGCAGATGTCGCCGAAGCGCTGGAGCGTGCCGCACGCGATCAGCTGCGTGTCGCCGTGCGATCGGGTGGCCACTCCGTGGCCGGTCAGTCCAGCAATGACGATGGCCTGGTCATCGACGTCCGTCCCATGGAGGCCATCGACATTGACGCCACGGCCCGACGGGCCAGGGTCGGAGGCGGGTGCACCTGGGCCGAGTTCGACGCGGCTGCGCAGGAGTTCGGTCTGGCCACCACCGGCGGCCGGGTGTCGACGACCGGTGTCTCCGGTCTTACCCTCGGCGGCGGCTCGGGTTGGCTGGAACGGCAACACGGACTCAGCTGCGACAACCTCCTCGCCGTCGAGGTGGTGACCGCCGATGGCCGGGAAGTTCGCGCGGATGATACCCACCATCAGGACCTTCTGTGGGCGAGCAAGGGCGGCGGAGGCAACTTCGGCGTCGTCACTGCGCTGGAGTTCCAGCTCCACCCGGTGGGTCCAATGATCATCGGCGGGCTGATGGCCTGGCCGGCCGACCGCGGGCCCGAAGTGTCTCGAGCCTTTCGTGACTGGGCAGACGACGCTCCAGAGGAGCTCGGCACAGGCCTGGTGATGCTCAGTGGCCCGCCGGAGGAATTCATCCCGCAGCACCTGCAAGGTCAGCCGCTGATTGCGATCGCGGTCTGCTGGAACGGCGACGAGGCCACCGGGATGGACGTCGTCCAGGTCATGCGTGATCTGTCGCCGGAGATCGACTTGGTCGGCACGATGCCCTATGCCGGACTGCAGTCGATGATCGATGACCCGCCGGGTTTCCGGCAGTACTGGAGCGCGGACTATCACGACGATTTCCCCGACGAGGCTCTCGACGTGTTCCTCGACGGTGGTGCGCGTCGAGCATCGCCGATGTCCCAACACCTGCTGATCCCATGGGGAGGTGCGCTGGCGCGGGTCGATGCTGACGCCACGCCGCTGAATCAGCGCTCGGCGAGCTGGGTGAGTCATCCCTTCGCGACGTGGGAGGACGCTGCTGACGACGCGGCCAACCTCGCCTGGGTGCGCGACTACCGCGAGGCGAACGCCCCGTTCACGACCGGCGGTGTCTACCTGAACTTCATCGGTGACGAGGGCGATGAGCGCATCAAGTCGGCCTTTGGTGCCGAGAAGTTCGAGCGGCTGACCGAGATCAAGTCTGAGTACGACCCGGACAACGTCTTTGCCGGCAATCAGAACATCCGCCCCAAGGTGCCCGCTTGATGGCGTCACCGGCCTCGAGGCTGGCACTGGTCCGAGGACGTCAAGCTGATCGTCGGAACAGACTCGTGCCAGGTTCAGCACAGGAAAAGGATCACGATTGGTTCCGGCGGTGCGCGGCTAGACTGACCGCACGGTGGAGATCGCTGGGACAGGGTGGATCGAGTGGACGCGGTACGCATGCAGATCGGCGAGGTCGCCGATCAGGTCGGACTGAGTCTGCGCACGATCCGGTTCTATGAGGAGACCGGTCTGGTCATCCCCTCTGGCCGCAGCGTCGGAGGGTTCCGCCTGTACTCCGAGACCGATGTCAGCCGGCTGCAGCTGATCAAGCGGATGAAGCCGCTGGGGTTCTCCGTCGAGGAGATCGGTGACTTTCTGGTCGTGCTCGACGCACTCGGATCGAGCGACCTGGACCCTGGTGAGCATCCGGATCTGCTCGCGCGCCTGGACGAGGTACGTCGCGGTGTCGACGAGCGGATCGCCTCCCTGGTCGCCAAGGTCGAGCAGGCCCGCGAGTTCGCGCTGCAGCTGACCGAGGTCAGCGCTGCATCCCGCTCAAGTCTGGATCCCAGCGCGTAGGTGCTGTGGTGCACGATCGTGCTCAGGTCACCGCCCCCGCAAGGGTGAGAACAGCGGGATCCCCACCACCAGGTTGAACGGGAAGGTGATCCCGAGGCTGCTGGTCAGGTAGAACGCCGGGTTGGCTGCGGGCAGCGCCAACCGAACCGCTGCGGGTGCCGCGATGTAGGAGGCGCTCCCTGCCAGCACCCCAAGCAGGGTCGCCCCGCCCTCACTCAGACCAGCCAGCACGCCCAGGCTGACGTTCAGTCGGTGCCACCGAGGTGGCCGGCGAGTCGGGAATGACGGTCCATGCTCGCCTCGTTCAGCCCCTGGATGTCGACGTTCTTGCCCTTGGACCGGTACTTGGTCTCGATTGCGTCCAGCGCCGCGACGGTCGAGGCGTCCCAGATGTGCGACTCCGACATGTCGATGACGATGTTCTGCGGGTCGCCGGCGTAGTCGAACTGGTAGAAGAGATCATTGCTCGAGGCGAAGAAGAGCTCGCCGACGACCTTGTAGATCCGGGTGTTCTCGTCGGGGTGGGCGACGTCGATGACCTCAGTGAAGTGTGCGACCCGACGGGCGAACATGACCATTGCGATGATGACACCGACCCCGACGCCAATCGCGAGGTTGTGGGTCGCGACGACCACCGCGACCGTCGAGAGCATCACGATGTTCTCACTCTTGGGCATGCGTCTCAGCGTGTTCAGCTGGATGCTGTGCCAGTCGAACGTGCCTACCGCGACCATCGTCATGACGGCGACGAGGGCGCCCATCGGGATGATTCCGACGATGTCGCCGGCACCGACGACGAGCGCCAGCAGGAACACTCCGGCGAGGAACGTCGAGATGCGGGTCCGCGCGCCCGATGCCTTGACGTTGATCATCGTCTGGCCGATCATCGCGCACCCGCCCATGCCGCCGAAGAAGCCAGTGATGATGTTGGCAGCACCCTGGCCCCAGGCCTCGCGGGTCTTGTCCGAGTGGCTGTCGGTGATGTCGTCGACAAGCTTGGCTGTCATCAGCGATTCGAGCAGACCGACCAGGGCCATCGCCAAGGCGTACGGGGCGATGATGCGCAGCGTCTCGAAGTTCAGCGGGACGTCCGGGGTGAACAGGGCCGGCAGGTTGTTCGGCAGATCGCCCTCATCGCCCACGTCGGGCACGTTGATCGCCGCGATCACCGTGAAGGCGGTGAGCAGGACGATCGCCACGAGCGGAGCGGGCACGGCCTGGGTCATCCGTGGCAAGACGACCATGATGATGATCCCGACCGCGATCATCGGGTAGACGACGAACGGCGCATCGATCATGTGAGGGATCTGGGCAGTGAAGATCAAGATCGCGAGCGCGTTGACGAAGCCGACCATGACCGATCGCGGGATGAACCGCATCAGCTTGGCGAAGCCAGTCGCCGCCAGCACGATCTGCAGGACGCCGCCGAGCATCACCGTCGCGATGAGGTAGTCGATGCCGTACTCGCGGACCAGCGGAGCGAGCACCAGCGCGATGGCGCCGGTGGCCGCGGAGATCATCGCGGGACGTCCGCCGAGGAAGGCGATCGAGACGGCCATGGTGAACGAGGCGAACAGCCCGACCTCGGGATCGACGCCGGCGATGATCGAGAACGAGATCGCCTCGGGGATCAGGGCGAGCGCGACGACCAGCCCCGCGAGCGCCTCGATGCGCAGGAGCTTGGGGGATGCGAGCGCGGCTCGTACGGAGTAGTTGTCGCCGGCTTCGGGCGGGTGGACGGTGTTGATGGCCATGGCAGGTCCCGTTCGCGTGGGTCGGCTCAGCTGAGCCGTCGTGGTTCTCGCAGGTGAAGAGTGTCGGCGTGAGCCCGGGTTGACGGTCCGGTCCGGACGATCGACGCGGCATCCCGGGACGACTGCTCGAGCAACATCCTCGGGGCGACCAAGGCAACTCTATCGTTAGGTGAGGTTTGCCGACGAATCTGCGCAGCTCCGTCGGCCCGTCATGTGGGCAGAATCACCCTGCAGGTGGGGTGCGGCCGTCTGCCGATCCTTCGTGCCCAGCCTGACGTTACGGTCGTGTCATGGATGGCCCCCAGGAGTCGAACGTCGCGCCGCAGTCCGGAGCGAGCTCGAACGACGTGCTGGGCCAAGCCGCTCGCCGCCGGACCTTCGCGGTGATCTCGCACCCGGACGCCGGAAAGTCCACGCTGACCGAGGCCTTGGCCCTGCACGCGCACGTCATCACCGAGGCCGGTGCGACCCACGGCAAAGCCGGACGCAAGGCGACGGTGTCGGACTGGATGGAGATGGAGCAGGCCCGCGGCATCTCGATCTCGTCGACCGCACTGCAGTTCGAGCACGAGGGCATCGTCTTCAACCTGGTTGACACCCCGGGTCACTCGGATTTCTCCGAGGACACCTATCGGGTGCTGTCCGCGGTCGACTTCGCGGTGATGCTGCTGGACGGCGCCAAGGGTCTCGAGCCGCAGACCCTCAAGCTGTTCGACGTGTGCCGGCGCAGCGGCATCCCAGTCATCACGGTGGTCAACAAGTGGGACCGCCCTGGCCTGGACCCGCTGGAGCTGATGGACCAGATCGAGCAGCGAATCGCGCTGCGCCCCACCCCCCTGACCTGGCCGGTTGGCATCGCAGGGGACTTCCACGGTGTGATCGACCGGCGCGACGGCACCGGCATCGAGTATCAGCGAACGGCAGGCGGGGCGACTGTCGCGCCGCAGGTGTTCCACTCCCCGGCCGAGGCGGCCGAGCGTTTCGGCAACCTGTGGACAGTGGCGTCCGAGGAGGCCGAGCTGCTCAGCGCCTCGGAGGGTGACCATGATCCGGAGCTCTTCCTTGCCGGGCGGACCACGCCGGTGCTGTTCGCGGCCGCCTCATTGAACTTCGGGATCCACCAGCTGCTGGATGTCATGGTGACGATTGCTCCCGGCCCACGCCCGCGACCTGACATCGATGGAGCGAGTCGGCCCGTCGAGGGAGACTTCAGCGCTTTCATCTTCAAGATCCAGGCCGGTATGAACACCGCGCACCGCGACCACGTCGCCTTCGCCCGAGTGTGTTCGGGTGTGTTTCATCGTGGCGACGTGCTCACGCACGCGCAGAGCGGTCGTCCCTTTGCGACGAAATATGCCCAGAGCGTGTTCGGTCGCCACCGCGAGACCGCCGACACCGCGTACCCCGGCGATGTGGTGGGGTTGGTCAACGCTTCGCAACTGAGCATCGGGGACACTCTGTTCGCCGGCACCGCCGTGCGGTTCCCGCCAATCCCCAGCTTCGCGCCTGAGCACTTCGCCGTGGTCAGGTCGCGGGATGCAGGTCGGCACAAGCAGTTCCGGCGCGGCATCGACCAGCTTGATCGCGAGGGGGTCGTGCAGGTGCTGC
>NZ_JBAVDI010000037.1:0-1998 GCF_049587115.1 Aeromicrobium sp. | reverse complement strand
GCTCGAGGTGCGGTGAGTCCCGACCAGGAGAGCTGAGTCGTTGGCTGGCAGCTACCAGGGCAGGTTGTCGGTGCCCTCGCCGCCGACCTTGGCGGACTTGGCCGCCACCGACACGACGTCGCCCTTCTCGAGCTGACGACCCCTTCGGGTCTCCACCTCACCGTTGACGCGCACGACGCCGCCGGACAGCAGCTGCTTTGCCTCGGAGCCCGAGTCGACGAGGTCGGCCAGCTTCAGAAACTGACCGAGCTTGATCGACTCGTCGGAGATGGGGACGTTCTGCGGATCGCTCACGCAGCCATTGTCCCAGAAACCCGCAGCAAAGGCTCAGTCCACGAGGATCGCGACGGTATGGATGAGCACGCCGACCAGGCCGCCGACGATGGTTCCGTTGATCCGGATGAACTGCAGGTCGCGGCCGACGTGGAGCTCGATGCGGCGAGCCGCCTCTTTGCCGTCCCAGCGCTCGATGGTGTGAGTGATCACGGCGGTCAGCTCGGCGCCGTAGCGATCGACGACGAAGACGGCCGCGTCGGTGGCCATGCCGTCGAGACGCACCTGGAGCCGGGTTTCCTCAGTGAGCCGTTCGGCGAAGGCGCACACCTCCGCCAGCAGGCGTTTCCTCACCGCGCCCTCGGGATCGCCCAGCGACCCGGTCAATGCCAGACGGAGGGCGTTCCACAGCGAGATGCCGGAGGTGATCACGGCGGGGTGTTCGAGCAGGCGATCCTTGAGTCGTTCGGTGCGCCGCTGGGTGTCCGCGTTGTCGAGCAGGTCGGCCGCGAGCTGGAGCAGCATCGAGTCCAGCGCCAGTCGGGCATGGTGCCGCGGGTCGGACCTGATGTCCCCGACCCACCGCACCATCTCCAGATGGATCCGCGCCGTTACCCGCTCGTTGATGGTCTGCGGGGCCCACCAGGGGGCCCGCTCGCCGAGCACCTCCTGGACGGTGGCCGGGTTCTCCTTCAGCCAGTCGTGCAGCTCTTCGAGGGCTAGGTCGACCAGCCCGTGATGCATGTCGTCCTGCAACGCCTCAGACATCAACCCACCCAGCAACGGGGAGATCGGCTCCTCCCGGAAGCGCGGCACCAAGGCGTCGTTGACCAACGAGGCGATGTGGTCGTCGCGGACCTTGCCGAGCGCGATGGCAGCCACTTCAGCCACTTCGTCCACCACCCGGCGAGCGTTGGCGGGATCGGAGAGCCAGGTGCCCAGGCGTGCCGACGGCGTCGCCGCAGCCAGCCGTTCGCGGATGATGTCCTCTTGGAGGAAGTTCTCCCCCACGAACTCCTCGAGCCCCCGCCCGAGGTCGTCCTTGCGCTTCGGGATCAACGCGGTGTGCGGGATCGGCAGGCCCAGTGGGTGCTTGAAGAGTGCGGTGACGGCGAACCAGTCGGCGATCGCACCGACCATGGACGCCTCGGCACCGGCGTTGACGAAGCCCAGGGATCCGCCCCGGTCGAGCGTGACGACGTACACCGCCGCCGCCACGAGCAGCAGCGACACTGCCACCGTGCGCATCTGGCGCAGCCCGCGCCTGCGTAGCGCGTCGGCTCCTGGATCCGCGCTGATCATGGTCACACTCGTCGTCGCTTCGGGGCTCGCCATCAGGGCCCATCCTTGCGCAAGATCGACGCTTCGCCGTGCCACACTGGAATCCATGTCTTCCCCGACAAACCGAACGGTCATCACGTTCGGGACTTTCGACGTGTTCCACGTCGGACACCTCCGCGTGATCGAACGAGCCGCAGCCCTCGGCGACCGCCTGGTGGTCGGTGTTTCAGGCGACGAGCTCAACCTGCGCAAGAAGGGTCGCGAGCCGGTGTTCAGCCAGGCCGAGCGTCTGGCCATCGTCGCCGCGCTCAAGCCGGTCGACGAGGTGTTCATCGAGGAGAGCCTCGAGCTCAAGCGCACGTACATCGAGAAGTACGCCGCAGACGTGCTCGTGATGGGCGACGACTGGGCCGGCCGCTTCGACGAGTTCCGTGACATCTGCGA
>NZ_JBAVDI010000036.1:0-39965 GCF_049587115.1 Aeromicrobium sp. | reverse complement strand
GTGGCTGAGCCACCTATTCGGGGATAGGACAGGTGGCTGACGCACCGCTCGGTGGGTGGGACGGCATCGCGGTGGATCAGTGACACCTGCTTACAGTGGGTCCGTGGACCCCACGCCGACACAACTGGATCTCGGACGACTCCTCGAGCGACCCCGGAGTGATGGCCCAGCGGAGGACGAGCAGCAGCGCCAGGATTTCACCCGCTTCATGATGCGCTACCAGTTCGGCACGGAGGAGATCGTCACCAAGCTGTCGATCCTGCGTGATGAGTTCGCCCACCTGCACGACACCAGCCCGATCGAACAAGTGACATCACGGCTCAAGAGTGCTGAGTCGATAGTCGAGAAGATGACTCGCAAGGGGTGCGAAAAGACCTTCGAATCGGTAGCCGAGCGGATCACCGACATCGCCGGCGTCCGGGTCACGTGCAGCTTCGTGTCGGACGTCTACACGGTGTTCGACCTGTTGGCCGGCCAGTCCGATGTGCGCGTCGTGGAGGTACGCGACTACATCGCCAGACCCAAGCCCAACGGATACCGCAGCCTGCACGCCCTGATCGAGGTGCCGGTGTTCCTCAGCGACGGCGAGGTGCCAGTGCTCGTCGAGGTGCAGCTGCGCACCATCGCGATGGATTTCTGGGCCAGCCTCGAGCACAAGATTCACTACAAGTACCGCGAGGACGTGCCGCAGTCCCTCCTGGACGGGCTCAAGGACGCTGCTGAGCGGGCCTGCGAGCTCGACGCGACGATGGAACGGCTGCACACCGAGGTCAAGACTGCCGGCGAGCTCCCAGCAGAGCTCAAGCAAGACCTGACGACACACACCAGCGCGATACCGGACGCGGACTTCGTGGAGCGCCTCCGCCACATCAAGCTCTGAGCATCCTCGTCAGGTGAGGACCTGGGCGAGGTCGTACCTCGCGACCTCCTCCAGCTGCTCGTACGTGCACGACTCGGGTTCCCGGTCGGCGCGCCAACGCTTGAACTGGGCAGTGTGCCTGAACCGGTCGCCCTCCATGTGCTCGTAGCCGACCTCGGCGACCCTGGTCGGAGCCAGCGTCACGAAGGACAGGTCCTTGGTGCCGGACCATCGGCTCTGACCACCCGGCAGCCGCGAGCCCGCCTGCGCATCGGCCTCCCGCCAACGACCCCATGGGTGATCGGCCGCGTCGACGACCAGCGGAGCAAGCTCATCGATCAGCTCGGCCCTGCGAACCTCGGTGAAGGACGCCGCGACGCCCACGTGCTGCAGGTGACCGTCGGCGGCATGGAGCCCCAGCAGCAGTGAGCCCAGCAACGGCCGCTCGGCGGTCGAGGTCTTGTGCAGTCGGTAGCCCGCAACGACCACGTCAGCCGTGCGGGAGTGCTTGATCTTGAGCATCGTCCGACCATTGGGCGCGTAGGCCCGGGCCAGCGGCTTGGCGACGACCCCGTCGAGCCCGGCCCCCTCGAAGATCCCGAACCACTCCTGGGCGACGGCCGCATCGGTCGTCGTGCGAGTCACGTGGATCCGGTCGCCCGCGCCGGCCAGCGCCTCCTCCAGCGCGGCCCGGCGCTGGGAGAATGGCTCATCGACGAACGACTCGTCACCCAGGGCCAGCAGGTCGAACGCGACGAATGAAGCGGGGGTCTCCACCGACAGCATCGAGACGCGAGACGCCGCGGGGTGGATCCGCTGCGAGAGCGCATCGAAGTCAAGGCGTCGGTCGATCGCGAGGAAAATCTCTCCGTCCAGCACGCACCGCGGTGGGGTCTCGGCTCGGATCGCCTCGACGATCTCGGGAAAGTAGCGGGTGAGGGACTTGGTCGAACGGCTCGCGAGCTCGATCTCGTCGCCATCGCGGAACACGATGCACCGGAAGCCGTCCCACTTTGGTTCGTAGGAGAGCCCGCCCTCGACCGAGTCGGCAGCAGGCACGCCTTTGACCGACTTCGCCAGCATGGGTCGCAGTGGGGGCATGACTGGCAGATCCATGGTCAACACACTAAAGGCCGCCGCCTACACTGATCAGGTGAATCAGCCCGCCGTCGAGGTCATCGATCTCGTCATGCGATATGGCTCGATCACCGCCGTCGACGGGCTCACCCTGACCATCGAGCCCGGCACGGTCACCGCGATCCTCGGCCCCAACGGTGCCGGCAAGACCACGACGATCGAGACGTGTGAGGGCTTCCGGGTCCCCCACAGCGGTTCGGTTCGCGTCCTGGGGCTCGACCCGATCGCTGACGGCGCACGACTCAAGCCCCGGGTCGGCGTCATGCTGCAGTCCGGCGGCGCCTGGTCAGGCGCCCGGGCATACGAGATGCTGCGCCACATCGCTTCGCTGCACGCCCATCCCCTGGACGTCCACGCACTGATCGAGCGGCTCGGGATGCAGAACTACGGCTCGACCCCGTACCGCCGACTCTCCGGTGGGCAGCAGCAGCGCCTGAGCCTCGCGATGGCCGTCGTCGGACGTCCCGAGCTGCTGTTCCTCGACGAGCCGACCGCCGGACTCGATCCGCAGGCCCGTCGCGGCACGTGGGAGCTCATTGCAGAGCTGCGTGACAGCGGCGTCACGACAGTCCTCACGACACACTTCATGGACGAGGCCGAGACGCTCTCGGACCAGGTGCACATCGTTGACGCGGGCCGGGTCATCGCCTCGGGCACGCCGCAGGCCCTCGCTGCTTCCGGCGCCAAGAACACCGTCCGTTTCGCGGCTCGCCCGGGTCTGGACCTGGAGAGCTTGATGTTGGCGCTGCCCCATGACACCAAGGTCGACGAGGTGGGCCCCGGCGCGTACGTCATTGCGGGCGACGTCGACCCCGCCCTGCTGGCGACCCTCTCGGCCTGGTGCGCGGCCCAGGGAGTTCTGACCGAATCGGTCCTGGTCGAACGACAGACCCTCGAGGACCGCTTCCTCGAGCTGACGGGGAAGGCCCTGCGGTGACCTCTGCGCTCGATCTTTCCCCCCGACCCGGCGCAGCGCCCCGGGCTGCGATGCTGCGCTCGCAGATCTCGATGGAACTACGGCTGCTGACGCGCAACGGCGAGCAGCTGCTGCTGACCCTGGTGATCCCGTTGCTCCTGCTGGTGCTGGGCACCCACTCCAACAAGGTCGTCGACCTGGGTCCCGGCCGGCCGATCGACATCATCACGCCTGGCATCCTGGCGCTGGCGGTCCTGTCGACCTCGTTCACCTCGCTCGCGATCGCAACAGGCTTCGAACGGCGCTACGGCGTCATCAAGCGGCTCGGCGCGTCCCCGTTGCCACGTTGGGGGCTCATGGGGGGCAAGATCGGCGCGATCGCGGTCGTCGAGATCGCCCAGCTCACCCTGCTGTCGCTCGTGGGCCTCGCTCTCGGCTGGGACCCGCACGGAGGCCTGACGGCGTTCGGGCAGATGGCGTTGCTGGCGGTGCTCGGCACGGCCGCCTTTGGCGCTCTCGGCCTTCTGATCGCGGGCACGCTCCGTGCCGAGGCAACGTTGGCGGTCGCCAACCTGGTCTACGTCCTGCTGCTCGTCGGTGGCGGCCTGCTCGTGCCGCTGAGCCGGTATCCCGGCGCAGCGCGCCACCTCCTGGAGCTGCTGCCCTCGGGTGCGCTCGGGCAGGGGCTGCGGGACACCTTCGCCGGTGACGGTCCGGGCGCATTCTCCATCATCGTGCTGATCGCGTGGGCCGTTTGCTGTGGGCTCGGAGTCTCCAGGACCTTCAAGTGGGAATGACGACCAGCCTGCGATCTCCCAGCAGTACGGCCGTCGAGCGATGGGCCTGGGCGGCCGTGGTGGCCAACTCCGTGATCGTGCTGACCGGCGGCTTGGTTCGACTGACCGGCTCGGGCCTCGGTTGCCCGACCTGGCCACGCTGCACCGACGACTCCTTCGTGCCCCACCGCGCCCTCGGGGTTCATGGCGTCATCGAGTTCGGCAACCGAATGTTGACGTACGTCCTGATTGCCGTCGTCATCGCGACACTCGTCGCCGTGTGGCGCTGGTCCGCCTCGACGCGCGAGCTGCGCCGGCTGGCCCTCCTGATCGCGCTCGGGGTGCCTTTCCAGGGCGTCATTGGCGGTATCACGGTGCTGACCAACCTCAACCCGTGGATCGTCTCGCTGCACCTGATCCTGTCGATGCTGCTGGTGGCGGCGTCGGTGCTGCTGGTCCTGCGCGTCCGCGGCTCCGCACTCGCCGCGACGTCCGCCCTGACGGGAAGGATTGTTGTCTCGACGTACGCCGTGCTGTGGGCCGTGGTCTACCTCGGCACCGTGGTGACGGGCAGCGGCCCGCATGCCGGCGACGTCGCGGCGCCGCGCAACGGCCTCGACCCGCAGGTCATGAGTCATGTGCACGCCGTCTCGGTGTACGTGCTCGTCGCGCTCACCGTTGGTTGCTACCTGCGCCTGCGCGGAACCGCCGCAGCCAGCGCCGCTGCGGTGCTGCTGGTCGCAGAGCTGGCGCAGGGCACGATCGGCTTTGCCCAGTACTTCACCGACCTGCCGATCGTCCTGGTCGCGATCCATCTCGTCGGTGCCTCCGTCCTGGTCGCAGCCGGCACCTGGCTCCTGGTCATCGTCATGTCCGACCCGTCGCGCACCGGGGCTCCGGCGGAGTCATCTGGCGCAGAGGCCCCACGGGCCCGCTGACACGGCCCGGTCGTTGCTTCCGATCGACCTCGCCCCTAGGTTGTCCGGATGCCCGTCGACACCGCGACCCCGTCCGATCGAGCTCTCGCTGTCCTGGCGCCCGTGCTGGTCGTCCACATCGGGCTGCTCGTCGCCGGAGCGGCGGCGCTCTCGCTCGACGCGCCGTCCCAGGGCTGGGCGGTGCTGGCGACCGTCGTCGGCTACGCCGTGGCTCTGCCGTGGGCCTGCTGGCGTGCCGGTCGGCCCGACCTCGTCGCGCTGGCGAGCTTCCTCACCGCCGTGTCAGCGTTCCAGCTGCTGCCGGACTGGGTGCTCGCCGACCTGGTCGGGACGCTGCGCTTCCCGGACACCGGCGGGCTGCGGGTCGACGATGTCATCCCGCTCGCGATGGCCGGAATGTGGATAGCACCGCTGTTCGCAGCCGTGGCGCTGAGCGGCGCCCGGCCGGCACGCGCCGCCGGGTTGGCCGCGATCATCTTTCTCGGTAGCGAGGTCCTCGCGCCCTACGTCGGACTGTGGGAGCCGACCGGCGACACCCACCAGCTGCTCGGCGTCGCGATCTGCGTCGTCCCCGCTGAGGCCGCACTCGGGTGGGCCGCTGCGACAGCCTTCATCGCCACCCGTAGCCGAGGCGTCCCGATCCGCATCGGGGCGGCGCTGGCAGTCTCGACGTTCTATCTGGGGGCGTTGGTCCTGAGCCACTTCCTCATCGACGTCGCCGGCTG
This sequence comes from Aeromicrobium sp., assembly GCF_049587115.1. Classification (GTDB taxonomy): domain Bacteria; phylum Actinomycetota; class Actinomycetes; order Propionibacteriales; family Nocardioidaceae; genus Aeromicrobium. Next base: position 34,614 of record NZ_JBAVDI010000036.1, on the reverse strand, counting down.
GCGACTCGTCTAGCCGCGCGGTGTGGTCGCCTGCAGGACGGCCTCGGACAGCGCTTCGGTGCGCAGGCGGGTGATCTGCTGGTAGTTCGGGTCGGCGACCATGCGACTGAACGCAGCGCGACTCGGGTAGCTCACCAGCAGCACGGCGTCCCAGTCGTGGGAGTCCGGCGCCACGAGGGCCGTCGAGGTGTCGCCGAGGTAGACGACATGGGCGCCGACCTTGTCCAGGAACGGCACGATCTGAGCCGCGTACTCGTCGTAGGACGGTCGGCCGCCCTCCGCGAACCGCAGCAGGTTGAGCATCACGACAGGACCACCCTGATCCTCCTGCAGGTATCGCTTCAGGTCGGCCCCGGTGGGATCGATGCTCATGTCTTGTCCTCTCGTCCGGTGTGCCAGCGGTTGGCGTCGATGGCGTAGACCCAGCGGCGCCCCGGCCACTCGGTCAACGACCAGAGCTGCCGTCGCTGTGGCAGGTAGGTGATGTCCTCGGGACCGGTCGGCAGCACGTGGCGATGGCGAGTGTATTGCCCGGGCTGCCCGGACCAGAGATCCCCCGGGACGTCCTCCCCGTTGCTGGAGGTCACGAACCACGTGCCGTCGGCGATGACGGCGCCCTGCATGCGGGCGATCTGTCGATCGTGCAGCTCGGTCGGAACCGACCAGCCCCGCTCGTCGCTGGCGAGCAGCTGGGTCTTTCGGTCGATCGGGTAGCGGATCAGCCGGTGGCTCCCGTTCTTGCGGCCGTACTCCCCAGCCACCAGGTGGTCCTCCCCCGCCCGGTCCAAGGACATGAAGGAGTACGTCATGCGACCGACGCCCTCATCGTGCTGGGCGTGGTAGTCCGTGTGCTGCGGCAGGACGTAGCGATAGCCCTTGGTTCGGATCCGGTTGCGGACCCGGACGATGTCGTCGAGCCGGAACACCCTGATGCCCTGCGAGCTGCCCGCCACAAAGAGGTGCTTCCCGTACCAGACGATTCCGCCAGCGTGGACCCGGACAGGACGCAACCGGTGGAACCAGCCGATCCGCCGAGGCTCGGTCAGCAGCACGTGTCGGTAGCTGGGGGCCTCGTCGGTCCAGTCGATCACCGAGATCCTGGCCCCGAGGTTGAGCCAGCCCATCCACCCGTGGCCGTACCAGCTGACCACGACGACGTTGTGTCCCTCGAACATCCCGCCGCTTGCCTCGGCCCCGTAGGCGTCCGCGGAGGTCGTGATGCCCTGCGGGTACCACCGGGCGGTGGTTGCGTCGTCCGCCCGCCAGGCCATGCCGACGACCGGCGCTGCTCCGGGGACGTCGGCCAGGGATCCGGTGCGGTTGAGATCGGCCAGCACCCCACGCAGCCCGACCCTCCTGAATCCCCCGAAGAACCGTTCCGTGAGCCCAGCCCGGGGCGCAGAAGCGACGAGTCGGTGGGCCGGGGCAGTCACCGGGCCAGCGTACGCACTCAGGCGTGGCGGAGCATCCGTTGGCAGCCTTCGGAGTCGGCCCCGCAGTTCTCGAGCACGAAACCGTGCCGCTGGTACGCAGCGATCGCCGGCCGGTTGCCGTCCATGACTCGCAGGCTGAGCGTCCGACCGCCGCTCCAGGTGACGACCGCCTCGATCAGGGCTGAGCCAAGGTGGCGTCGTCGGACCTCGGGGGCGACCCACATCGAGATCAGCTCGGCGGTGGTGTCAACCTCCCTGCCGGCCACCATGGCGACCGGAACATCGTCGACGTAGGCGATGAAGCACGGGCCATCGGCGATCCGGTCGCGCCACCGCTGCTCGGTGTCGAGATCGCCGCTCCACATCTTCGTGGAGGAGGAGAACGCTCCGGGGTCCTCGCTCAGCGAGCGCTGCCGCAGGAGCCGCCAGTCGGCCCAGTCATCGGGACCGATACGGCGAACCGATGCAGAACCGGTCACCGGAGGAACGGATCGACCGCCGCGGCGACGAACAGCAGTGCGAGATATGCGTTGGAGAAGTGGAACAGGCGCATCGGCTTGATCACGGCCAGGTCCTCGGTGTCGAGAGCGCGCGACTTGAGGTCGTACGCCTCGATCAGGAAGACGATGCCCAGCGTGATGGCGACGGCCGGATAGAACCAGCCGGTCGGCGCGATGGGCCACAGCAGGAGCGAGGTGCCGAACATGACCCAGGAGTAGACGACGATCTGCTTGGCGACCTCGGCCGACGTCGTGACCGACGGAAGCATCGGGACGCTGGCCGCGGCATAGTCCTCGCGGTAGCGCATCGCCAGGGCCCAAAAGTGCGGTGGGGTCCAGAAGAACACCACCATGAACATGACGACCGGCGCCCAGGCCAGCTCGTTGGTCACGGCGGTCCAACCGATCAGCGCCGGGAAGCAGCCGGCGGCTCCGCCCCACACGATGTTCTGGGTCGTGCGGCGCTTCAGGATCATGGTGTAACCGACGACGTAGAACACGTTCGCGGCCAGCGCCAGCATCGATGACAGCGGGTTGACCAGGGTCCACAGCCAGACCGTCGAGACGACGCCCAGAAGGAGACCGAAGACCAGCGCGCCGAGGCTGCCGACCTGGTGGCGGGGCAGCGGGCGCCGGGCGGTGCGTCGCATCAGCTGGTCGATGTCGGCGTCGACGACGCAGTTGAGAGCATTAGCGCTGCCGGCGGACAGCGTGCCCCCCACGACGGTCGCCGCGACCAGCCACCCCGAAGGCACACCCTGCTGGGCGAGGAACATGATCGGGACCGTGGTCAGCAGCAGCAGCTCGATGATGCGCGGCTTGGTCAGCGCGACGTACGACTTGACCACGTCGTTGAACGGCACAGAGGTGGGAACGCCAGAAGTGCTGGCAGCCTTCGCATCCACGACGTTCACGTGGAGCAGTCTAAAGGACACGAGTAGGCTCGTCGTGGCGGCCTGCGAAGCCACCGGACACCGACCCTCGAACGACGATCAGGAGTCACAACTGTGACGTCAGAATCTCCCGCTCTGGAGTGGACAGACCTCGACAAGAAGGCCGTGGACACCGTGCGGCTGTTGGCCGCCGACGCCGTGCAGAAGGTCGGCAACGGACATCCCGGCACGGCGATGAGCCTGGCACCCGTGGCCTACCTGCACTACCAGCATCTGCTGCGCCACGATCCGGCCGATCCGCACTGGCCGGGCCGGGACCGGTTCGTCCTGTCCTGCGGCCACTCGAGCCTCACGCAGTACATCCAGCTCTACCTGTCGGGCTACCCCATGACGCTCGACGACCTCAAGAGCCTGCGGACGTGGGGCAGTCAGACCCCCGGACACCCCGAGTACAGCCACACTCCCGGCGTCGAGGTCACCACCGGCCCGTTGGGCCAGGGCGTCGCCAACGCGGTCGGCATGGCCATGGCCGCTCGACGCGAGCGGGGACTGCTCGACCCGGCCACCGCCGCCGGAGAAAGTCCGTTCGACCATCGCGTCTTCGTCATCTGCTCGGACGGCGACCTGCAGGAAGGGGTCTCCGGCGAGGCCTCCTCGCTTGCCGGGCACCAGAAGCTGGGCAACCTGACGGTGCTGTGGGACGACAACAAGATCTCGATCGAGGACGACACCGACGTCGCCTTCACCGAAGACGTCGCGGCCCGCTACGAGGCCTACGGCTGGCACGTCCAGACCGTCGACTGGACCAATGGCGGGACTGAGTACGTCGAGGACGTGCAGGCCCTGTGGGACGCCTACCAGGCCGCCGCCGAGGTCACCGACCGGCCGAGCTTCATCGGCCTGCGCACGATCATCGCGTGGCCTGCCCCGACGGCCCAGGGCACGGGTGGCTCGCACGGCTCCGCGCTGGGTGATGACGAGATCCGCGCCACCAAGGAGCTGCTCGGCTTCGATCCCGACAAGACCTTCATCGTCGATGACGACGTCCTCGCGCACACCCACCAGGTCCGCGAGCGTGGCGCCGACGCCCACGCGAAGTGGCAGAAGACGTTCGATGCCTGGGCCACGGCTTCACCGGACGGTGCGGCGCTGTTCGAGCGGCTCTCCAAGCGCGAGCTCCCGACTGGCTGGGACGCCGATCTGCCGACGTACGAAGCCGATGCCAAGGGTGTCGCCACCCGCGTCGCCTCGGGAGCCTTCCTCACGGCGGCCGCCCCCCACCTGCCTGAGCTGTGGGGTGGATCGGCCGACCTCGCCGGATCCAACAACACCACTCCCGAGGGCGAGCCGTCGTTCCTCCCGCCTGAACACTCCACCGACAAGTTCACCGGCACCTGGTACGGCCGGGTGCTGCACTTCGGCATTCGCGAGCACGCCATGGGCGCGATCATGAACGGCATGGTCCAGCACGGACTCACTCGCCCGTACGGCGGCACGTTCCTCGTGTTCAGCGACTACATGCGCCCAGCCGTACGGCTCGCCGCTCTGCAGGAGCTGCCGGTCACCTACGTGTGGACGCATGACTCGATCGGTCTCGGCGAGGACGGTCCGACCCACCAGCCGGTCGAGCACCTCGCTGCGCTGCGCGCCATCCCCGGTCTGGACGTCATCCGACCGGCCGATGCCAACGAGACGGTCGTGGCCTGGCGAACGATCCTCGGTCTGACCGACCGTCCATCCGCGCTGGCACTCAGCCGGCAGAACCTGCCGACGTTCCCGCGGGACACGGATGGATATGCGTCGGCTGAGCTCACGGCCAAGGGTGCGTACGTGCTGCTCGACACCGATGGCGAACCGGACGTGATCCTGGTCGGCACCGGCTCGGAGGTGCAGCTCGCGGTTGCTGCTCGTGAACAGCTCGCCAGCGAGGGCATCTCCGCTCGCGTGGTGTCGATGCCGTGCCGTGAGTGGTTCGAGCAGCAGGACTCGGACTACCGCGACAGCGTCATCCCACCTGCTCTGCGGGCTCGCGTCGCCGTCGAGGCGGCCATCGCACTCGGCTGGCGGGACGTCGTGGGCGATGCAGGCCGCATCGTGAGTCTGGAGCACTACGGAGCGTCGGCGGACTACGCCACGTTGTACGACAAGTTCTCGATCACCGCCGAGGCCGTCGTCGCGGCGGCCAAGGACTCGATCGAGGCAGCGGCAGGCGAGCCTCTCGCGCCGTTCCACGCCCGGCCCGCGGGTCCGGTCGGTCCCGGCGACAACCCCGATGCACCCAAGACCCACTGATCGCCACAGCTCGAACTCTCAAGGAGACACCATGAATGACCGACTGCAGGCTCTCGCCGACGCAGGCGTCTCGATCTGGCTTGATGACCTGTCCCGCGAGCGCATCGAGACGGGAAATCTCGCGTCGCTGGTCGCCGACTCCGGAATCGTCGGGGTCACCACAAATCCCACGATCTTTGCTTCTGCCATCGCCGAGGGTGAGCGGTACGCCGATCAGGTCAAGACGCTCAAGGAGTCGGGCTCCGATCTCACGACGACTGTCTTCGAGCTCACGACGACCGACGTGCAGCAAGGCTGCGACATCCTCCGACCGGTCTACGACGCCACCGGAGGAGTCGACGGTCGGGTGTCGATCGAGGTCGACCCCGACCTCGCCAGGGACACCGACGCGACGGTGGCGCTAGCCAGACGCCTGTGGGACCGGGTCGATCGGCCCAACCTGTTGATCAAGATTCCCGCCACGGTCGAGGGCCTGCCCGCCATCGCCGCGACGATCGCCGACGGGATCAGCGTCAACGTGACGCTGATCTTCTCGCTGGATCGCTACCGCGGTGTGATGGATGCCTACCTCTACGGTCTGGAGCAGGCCGCTGCCAGCGATCACGACCTGTCATCCATCTACTCGGTGGCGTCGTTCTTCGTCAGCCGGGTCGACTCTGAGGTCGACGGCCGCCTCGACGAGGACAGCCCGCTGCGCGGCAAGGCGGCGATCGCAAACGCCCGCCTGGCCTATGAGGCATACGAGGAGGTGTTCGGATCGGATCGGTTCGCGGCTCTCGCCGCCAAGGGCGCGAACCCGCAGCGTCCGCTGTGGGCCTCGACCGGGGTCAAGGACCCGGCGTATCCCGACACCATGTACGTCAGCGAGCTCGTCGTCGACAACACCGTCAACACGATGCCGGAGAAGACGCTGCAGGCCTTCGCCGATCATGGCGAGGTCAGCGGCGACACGGTCCACGGGACGTATGACGCTGCCCGTCAGGTGATCGCCGACCTCGAGGCCCAGGGCATCTCCTACGACGAGGTGGTCGAGAAGCTCGAGAACGAGGGCCTCGAGAAGTTCGAGACGTCGTGGAACGAGCTGCTCGAGACAGTCAGCGCCGAGATCGACAAGGCCTGACCGGTGATCGCGCTGGCGCTCAGCATCCCCGATCAGAACCAGTTCGACACCCTCCTGCGCGACGCGATCGAGAAGCGTGTCGCGTCGCGCATCGAGAATCAGGACCCCACCTTGTGGGGCCCTGAGGCAGTGTCAGAGGCAAAGATTCGACTCAGCTGGACGCAGCTCGCCACCGCCTCTCGGCCACTCGTGGCCGAGATCGCCGAGCTTCGCAGTCAGCTCACGGCACGGGGTCTCGACCACGTCGTGCTCTGTGGCATGGGCGGGTCGTCCCTGGCGCCCGAGGTCATCTGCGACCAGGCCGGCGTCCCGCTGACCGTGCTGGACTCCTCACAGCCAGACATGGTGCGCGCGGCCGTCACCGACCGACTCGAACGCACCGTCGTCGTGGTCTCCAGCAAGTCCGGCGGCACCGTCGAGACCGACAGCCAGCGCCGGGCGTACGAGCAGGCCTTCACCGATGCAGGCATCGATCCGGCCGAGCGAATCATCGTGGTCACCGATCCCGGCTCACCACTGGACGAGGAGGCCAGCAGCGCCGGCTACCGGGTCTTTCGAGCCGATCCGCACGTGGGCGGACGCTACTCTGCGCTCACCGCCTTCGGGCTCGTGCCCAGCGGCCTGGCCGGCGCCGACATCGGTGCTCTCCTGGACTCCGCTGACACGGCCTCCGCGGCCCTGTTCGCCGACAAAACCGACAATCCGGCGTTGCGTCTTGGCATCCTGATGGGCGCCGCCAACCAACATCGCGTCGACAAGCTGGTCATCGCCGACCAGACCCGGCACGGTGTCGGCAACTGGATCGAGCAGCTCGTCGCGGAGTCGACCGGCAAGGAAGGGCTGGGCATTCTGCCGGTCGTCGTCCCGTTCGAGAACGCAGTCAACTTCAATCCCAGCAGTGCCGACTCGATCTTGGTGTCGATCGGCAGCGACAGCCCCCCGGAGGCTCAGTCCGGCTACTCCGCGGCGATCGAGGCCGAGCTGGGCGCCCAGATGCTCCTGTGGGAGACCGCGGTGGTGATCGCTGGACGCATCATCGGGATCGACCCGTTCGACCAACCCGACGTCGAGAGCGCCAAGGCGGCGGCGCGTGAGCTGCTGTCCGGTGGGGGCGAAGAGCCGGCTGCCGATGCGACCGACGACGGCATCGACATCTTCGGGACGGGATCGACCGTGGACGGAGCTGTCCGCGCGCTGCTCGAGCAGATCGATCTGGAGCACGGCTACCTGTCGGTGCAGGTCTATCTCGACCGGGTGACGCACGCTGACTTCGCCGGCGTGCGCGAGACGCTCGCCGAGCGCGTGGGGCGCCCTGTCACCTTCGGGTGGGCGCCCAGGTTCCTGCACTCCACCGGGCAGTACCACAAGGGCGGCACGCCCAATGGTGTCTTCCTGCAGATCACCGGAGAACCGGTCGAGGACCTGGCCGTCCCGGGGCGGGACTTCACCTTCGGCTCGTTCATCGATTCCCAGGCCGCGGGGGACGCCGAGGTCCTGAGAGAGCACGGTCGACCGGTGCTTCGCCTGCATCTGCATGACGTGCCACAAGGCCTGGAGACCCTGCGCGACGTCCTGGGGAGGGACAGATGAGCCTGACCGACAATCCGCTGCGCGATGTCAAGGATCGGCGCCTGCCGCGAGTTGCCGGGCCGTGCAGCCTGATCCTGTTCGGCGTCACCGGCGACCTGGCCAAGAAGAAGCTCGTCCCGGCGATCTACGACCTGGCCAATCGCGGCTTGCTGCCGCCCGGTTTCGCGCTGGTCGGCTTCGCACGGCACGACTTCGGCACGCGCGAGTTCGCCAGCATGATCAAGCAGGCGGCCAAGGACGGTGCGCGCACGCCATGGAGCGAGACCGTGTGGAAGCAACTGGCAGCCGGCATCCGTTTCGTGCCGGGCGAGTTCGACGACGATGAGGCCTGGGAACGTCTCGGCACCACGATGGCCGAGCTCGACGAGCAGCAGGGCACGGGCGGCAATCACGCCTTCTACCTGTCGATCCCACCGGGACTGTTCCCGGTCGTGGTGTCACAGATCAAGAAGCATGGCCTCGCCGAATCACCGCGGGGCTGGCGCCGAGTCGTGATCGAGAAGCCGTTCGGCCACGACCTGAAGTCCGCCGAGGAGCTCAACCGCATCGTCGCCGAGGTCTTCCCGCGACAGTCGGTGTTCCGCATCGACCACTACCTCGGCAAGGAGACGGTCCAGAACATCCTCGCGTTCCGTTTCGCCAACGGGATGTTCGAGCCGATCTGGAACAACCACTACGTCGACCACGTGCAGATCACCATGGCCGAAGACATCGGCATCGGATCGCGCGCAGGCTACTACGACGGGATCGGTGCGGCTCGCGACGTCATCCAGAACCACCTGCTCCAGCTCATGGCGCTGATCGCGATGGAGGAGCCAGTCTCGTTCAACGCCTCGTCGCTGCGCATCGAGAAGCAGAAGATCCTCGCCAACGCCCGACCGCCGGCACGCATGGACCTGCACACCGCACGGGCGCAGTACGTCGGCGGCTGGGCCGGCGGCGAGCACGTGCTGGGCTACAAGGAGGAGGACGGCATCCCGCAGTCCTCGATGACCGAAACCTATGCCGCAATGCGGATCGACGTGCTGACCCGACGATGGGCCGGCACCCCGTTCTACCTGCGCGCCGGCAAACGCCTCGGGCGGCGCGTCACCGAGGTCGCTGTGGTGTTCAAGCGCGCCCCTCACCAGCCGTTCAGCAAGAACGACGTCGAAGAGCTGGGCCAGAACGCCCTGGTGATGCGCATCCAGCCCGACGAGGGCGTGACGCTGCGGTTCGGTGCCAAGGTGCCCGGCACCACGATGGAGATACGCGATGTCAACATGGACTTCGCCTACGGCGGGGCATTCGTCGAGAGCAGCCCCGAGGCCTACGAACGGCTGATCCTCGACGTGCTGCTCGGTGATCCCCCATTGTTCCCGCAGCACGAAGAGGTCGAGCTGTCGTGGAAGATCCTCGACCCGGTGATCGAGCACTGGGACCGACAGAAGTCCATCGACACCTACCCGTCTGGCACCTGGGGTCCCGAGACGGCCAACAAGATGCTCGCGCGTGATGGCCGGGCCTGGAGGCGTCCCTGATGGAGATCGCACTGGAGAAGACCAACTCGTCGCGAATTGCACGCGCGATGGTCAAGGCCCGGGTTGCTGCCGGCAGTCCCGCGATGGACATGGTGCTGACTCTGCTGGTCGTCACCGACGATCACAACGTCAGCGAGGCGCTGAAGACCGCGACGACGCTTTCGCGCGAACATCCCTCGCGCGTCATCGGCGTGATTCTCGGTGACGGACGAGGCGGGCCGCAGCTCAACGCCAAGGTCCGGGTCGGGGAGAACTCGTCCGGCGAATCGATCCTGCTGCGCATCTCCGGCGAGCTGACCAAGCACGCGGAGTCCGTTGTCCTCCCCCTGCTGCTGCCCGACTCCCCTGTCGTCGTCTGGTGGCCGGGCAAGCCGCCGACCAATCCATCCGAGGACGCCATCGGGCAGCTGGCCCGTCGCCGCCTGACCGACGCCGAGGCGACCGACTCCCCCATCAGGTCGCTCAAGTCCGTCGCACGGAACTACGAACCCGGCGACACCGATCTGTCCTGGACCCGCCTCACGCCATGGCGAGCGCTGCTGGCCGCGGCGCTCGACCAGTCCAGCGGCAGGGTCTCCGGTGGCACCGTCGTGGCAGGCCGAGGGAATCCGGCCGCGACGCTGCTCGTCTCATGGCTCGAGAGCCGACTCAAGGTCTCGATCACCACCAAGCATGTCGACACGCCGCAGATTCACTCCGTCGTGCTCCACACACCTGACGGAGACGTGCAGATCGAGCGGATCACGGCTCATTCGTGCCACTTCAGCGTGCCCGGCTCGTCGCCGCGGGAAGTGCCGCTCGGCCCCCGGAGTCTGGCCGAGCTGCTGGCCGAGGACCTACGGCGGCTCGACGCCGACGACATCTACGCAGCGACCATCGCGCACATGCTGGCGGACTCGTGAGCACCGAGGTCTACCCGGACGCCCCCGCCCTGGCCGAGGCGATCGCCGAGCGGCTGAGCGGACGCATCGCCCTGATCCAGGCGCAGGGGCGTCGTCCGCGGATCGTGCTGACTGGTGGGACCATCGCGATGGAGGCGTACCGGCTGGTCGAGAACGAGCTGATCGACTGGGCCCAGGTCGACTTCTACTGGGGGGATGAGCGCTTCGTCCCCGCCGGACACGCGGATCGCAACGACCAGCAGGCCCGCGAGGCGTTCCTCGAGCGGCTGGGCGTCCCTGCCGAGGGCATCCATGCCATCCCGGCGCATGGTTGCGACCTGAGCACGGCCGAGGCGGCCGACGAATACGCCTCGACGCTGCCGGCCGAGCCATTTGATCTGGTGCTGCTGGGTGTGGGCCCGGACGGCCACGTCGCGTCGCTGTTCCCCGGGTTCGCACAGCTGCACGAAACTCACCGGCGGGCAGTGGAGGTGTTCGACTCCCCCAAGCCGCCGCCGGTACGGATCTCGCTGACCTTCCCGGCGATCAACCACAGCGACGCGGTGTGGTTTCTGGTCGCCGGTGGCGAGAAGGCCGCTGCCGTGGCTCGCGCGCTGGGCAATGGCTCCGTCGAGGACACTCCAGCCCGCGGCGCCCATGGACTCACCGAGACGGTCTGGCTGCTCGACGAGGCCGCCGCCTCCGATCTCACGGGCTGAGGCAGGGATCGACCCCCGTCAGCGGGTCAGAAGATTACTTCGCCGGACTTGCGCTTGGTGCGCAACAGATCGATGGCCTCTTTGAGGATCTCATCGGCCTCGGTCTCGGATCGACGTTCCTTGACGTACGCGAGGTGGGTCTTGTACGGCTCGATCTTCTTCGCCGTGGGACGGTTGTCCGCGTCGACGCTCGCGGGCATGCCGCAGCGAGGGCAGTCCCAGGACTCGGGCACCTCGGCCTCGATCGCGAACTGCAGCTCAGTCGTGTGGTTGTTGATGCAGAAGAAGGTCACGAACTGCCGCGGAGCGGCTTCGCCACGTTCTGCCTCACCCATGGGGCCAGAGCCGATACGGCTGCCCCGAATAGCGCCTGCTGCCACTAGTTGCTCACCTTCAGGAGCAGGCCGAGCGCGAAGATGCACACGACCCAGACGACGGCGATGCCGACCGTGATGCGGTCAAGGTTGCGCTCGGCCACGGAGGAACCACCCAGCGAGCTGGAGACACCGCCACCGAACATGTCGGAGAGGCCGCCCCCGCGACCTTTGTGCATCAGAACCAGGACGATCATCAGCAGGCTGCTGATCGACAGGAGTACGGAGAACGTCAGAATCACGTTGGGCCTTCGTTGTCAGGCGCCGGACAGGTCCGGCATGGCATAGAACCGAGCGACTCCGGCGAACTCCTCCGCTTGGAGGCTTGCACCGCCAACCAGTGCTCCGTCGACGTCCGACTTCGCCATGATGGCGGCAATGTTCGCCGCTTTGACCGATCCGCCGTAAAGGATACGCAATGCAGCAGCCGCTTCGGGCGACCAGGTCTCCTCTACCCGGCCACGGATGGCCGCACAGACCTCCTGGGCGTCTTCCGGGGTGGCGACCTCACCGGTGCCGATCGCCCAGACCGGCTCGTAGGCGATGACCACCGAAGCGAGCTCCTCGGCAGTGAATCCGGCGAGCGAGCCGTCGACCTGCGCCAGCGTGTGCGCGACGTGGTCGCCGGCCTGGCGGATCTCCAGACCCTCGCCAACGCAGACGATCGGGCTCATGCCGGCAGCCAGGGCCTTGCCGGCCTTGATGTTGACCAGCTCATCGCTCTCGTCGTGGTGCTCGCGCCGTTCGGAGTGACCCACCACGACGTACGAGCACCCCAGCTTGGCCAGCATCGCTGCCGAGATCTCGCCGGTGTACGCCCCGCCGTCATGCTCAGAAACGTCCTGCGCGCCGTAGCCGATGGCGAGGTGGTCGCCATCGATCAGCGTCTGCACGCTGCGCAGGTCGGTGAAGGGCGGGATCACCACGACCTCCGCCTTGTCGAAGTCGTGCTTCTTGTCCTGCAGTGTCCACGCGAGCTTCTGGACGAGGACCACGGCCTCCTGGTGATTGAGGTTGGACTTCCAGTTGCCGGCCATCAGTGGCTTGCGTGCGGAGGCCATGTCAGTTCCCTTCGAGCGGCTGTTGATCGCGGTGGTCCAAGATGTCGAGTCCCGGGAGGGTCTTGCCCTCGAGGTACTCCAGGCTGGCGCCGCCACCTGTCGAGATGTGACCGAAGTCCGAATCGGCGAAACCGAGCTGACGTACCGCCGCGGCCGAGTCTCCCCCGCCGACGACCGAAAGTCCATCGACGTCGGTCAGCGCCTGCGCCACGGCCTTGGTACCGGCCGCGAAGGCCGACATCTCGAACACGCCCATGGGGCCGTTCCAGAACACCGTCTTGGAGGCGCGGATGATCTCGGCGAATCGAGCCGCCGAGTCGGGGCCGATGTCCAGACCGAGCTGGTCATCGGGCATCGCGTCTGCGGCAACCGTCGTGGCTGGGGAGTCCGCGTCGAACTCCGGCGCCACGACGATGTCCGTCGGCAGCACGAGCTGAACCCCCTTGGCGGACGCCTGCTCGATGTAGCCGCGCGCGATGTCGAGCTGGTCCTCCTCGAGCAGGGACTTCCCGACCTCGTGACCCTGGGCCTTGAGGAAGGTGAACACCATGCCGCCGCCGATCAGCAGGCTGTCGGCCTTGTCGAGCAGGTTGTCGATCACGCCGAGCTTGTCGGAGACCTTGGAGCCGCCGAGCACCACCGTGTACGGACGCTCGGGATCGATGGTCAACCGCTCGAGGACCCCGATCTCGGCCTCGACCAGTCCGCCGATCGCAGCGGGCAGACGGGTAGCGATGTCGTAGACGCTGGCCTGCTTGCGGTGCACGACGCCGAACCCGTCCGATACGAACACGTCCGCCAAGTCCGCCAGCTCGTCGGCGAAGGCTCCACGCTCAGGCTCGTCTTTGCTGGTCTCGCCCGGGTTGAATCGGACGTTCTGCAGCACTGCAACCTGCCCGTCCTGGAGCGCCGCAGTGATGCGGTGGGCCTCTGGGCCCACGGTGTCGTTCGCGAACAGCACCGGCGCGCCCAGGAGCTCTGCGAGCCGCTCGGCCACTGGCGCCAGGGAGTACTTCTGATCGGGCGAGCCGTCGGGGCGTCCGAGGTGTGCCGTCACGATCACGCGGGCCCCCGCGTCGGCAAGCGCCTTGATCGTCGGGACGCTCGCGCGAACGCGACCGTCGTCGGTGATCGTCGTGCCGTCGAGCGGCACGTTGAGGTCGCTGCGGACCAGGACGCGCTTGCCGCGCAGGTCACCCAGATCTGAGACCGTCTTCACGAGTCAGAGCGACGATCCGACATGCACGACCAGGTCGGCGAGGCGGTTGGAGTAGCCCCACTCGTTGTCGTACCAACCAACGACCTTGACCTGGTCACCGATGACCTTGGTCAGGCCCGAGTCGAAGATGCACGACGACGGATCGGTGACGATGTCGGAGGAGACGATCGGGTCCTCGGTGTACGTCAGGAATCCCTTGAGCGCACCCTCGGCCGCGTCCTTGACGATCTGGTTGACCTCGTCGACCGTGGTCTCGCGTGATGCCGTGAAGGTCAGGTCCGTTGCCGATCCGGTCGGCACGGGCACGCGGAAGGCGAAACCGTCGAGCTTGCCCTTGAGCTCGGGGAGCACCAGGCTCACGGCCTTGGCGGCGCCCGTCGAGGTCGGCACGATGTTGATCGCCGCGGCCCGCGCCCGGCGCAGATCCGAGTGCGGCGCGTCCTGCAGGTTCTGGTCCTGCGTGTACGCGTGGATCGTGGTCATCAGGCCACGCTCGATGCCGAGACCGTCGTTGAGAGCCTTGGCCATGGGCGCGAGGCAGTTCGTGGTGCAGGACGCGTTGGAGATGATCGTGTGCGCTGCGGCGTCATAGGTGTCGTGGTTGACACCCATGACGATCGTGACGTCCTCGTTCTTCGCCGGCGCGGAGATGATGACCTTCTTGGCGCCACCGTCGATGTGGGCCTTGGCCTTGGTCGCGTCGGTGAAGAAGCCCGTGGACTCGATGACGATGTCGGCTCCGACGCTGGCCCAGTCGAGCTTGGCCGGGTCGCGCTCGGCAAAGGTGGCGATCCGCTGGGAGCCGACGGTGATCGAGTCGTCGTCATAGCTCACCTCGCCGTCGAGGCGGCCGAGGATCGAGTCATACCTGAGCAGGTGGGCGAGTGTCTTGTTGTCCGTCAGGTCGTTGACGGCGACGATCTCGATGTCTGCCCCGGCGGCACGGGCCGCGCGGAAGAAGTTGCGGCCGATGCGGCCAAATCCGTTGATGCCTACGCGTACGGTCACGGGGACGTGTCTCCTGCTGGATCGGGGTGAGTGGCACCCTCACCCTACCGAGTTCCTGCGGCCGACGGCGAGTCACCTCGCTCGGCGGGATCAGCCCTCGGCGAGGCGCTCGTCGCCGAGGGTGGACTCGGTGTCCGGCACACCCAGCTCCTCGGCCCGTTTGTCGGCCATCGCGAGCAGCCGACGGATGCGTCCGGCGATCGCATCTTTGGTCAGCGCGGGCTCGTGCAGCTGCCCCAGCTCCTCGAGGCTGGCCTGTCGATGCTCGACTCGCAGACCGCCAGCCATCCTGAGGTGATCTGGCACCTCGTCTCCCAGGATCTCCAGCGCGCGTTGCGCGCGGGCTCCCGCTGCAACGGCCGCCCGCGCCGAACGCCGAAGATTGGCGTCGTCGAAGTTGGCCAGCCGGTTGGCGGTCGCGCGCACCTCGCGGCGCATGCGGCGTTCTTCCCAGGCCAGGAGCGACTCGTGCGCACCGAGCCGGGTCAGCAGCGCGCCGATGGCTTCACCGTCCCGGATCACGACACGGTCGATGCCGCGGACCTCGCGGGCCTTGGCGCTGATCCCCAGGCGGCGGGCTGCGCCGACCAGGGCCAGGGCCGCCTCGGGACCGGGGCAGCTGACCTCGAGCGCCGAGGATCGACCGGGCTCGGTGAGTGATCCGTGCGCCAGGAACGATCCGCGCCACGCGGCGACCGCATCGCACGAGGATCCGGAGACCACCTGCGGCGGAAGCCCACGGATGGGTCGACCGCTGCCGTCGATCAGCCCGGTCTGGCGTGCCAGCGCCTCGCCATCCTTGGAGACTCGGACGACGTAGTGGGTGTCCTTGCGGATGCCCGCGTTCTGCATCACCAGAACTTCGCTGTCATGCCCGTAGATCTCGGCGATGTCCTTGCGGAGCCGTCGGGCCGCGGCACCGGTGTCGAGCTCGGCCTCGATCACGATGCGTCCGGAGACGATGTGCAGGCCGCCCGCGAAGCGCAGGATCGAGGAGACCTCGGCCTTGCGACAACACGACTTGGTGATCGTGGTGTTGGCGAGCTCCGCCTTCACCTGAGCCGTCATCGCCATCCGGCCGAACCCCTTTGTGTCGAGAAGAATGTGGTCACTCTATGCCTGTCTCATGACGCGGCCGAATGCGGCTGCGAGCCGACCCGGGTGGTGCTGGTCTGATCCGGGGCTGGCCGCGACGTCCGCCACGTGCAACCTGGCGCCGAGCGCGCGCGCCGTGGACTCCAGCGTGCCACGCGTGTCAACGAGGCTGCTGTCCGCGATCACGGCGTCGAGGCCCAGCTCCGGCGCGTGGGCGGCCAGGACCTCGAGATGGTCGGTGGGGGTCAGCCCCTCGGTCTCGCCCTCCTGCTCCATCAGGTTCAGCACCAGGATGCGCTTGGCGGACGTCGTCGTCAGGGCGTCACGAAGCCCTGGCACCAGGAGCGTCGGCATGACACTGGTGAACCACGATCCGGGGCCGACCACGACCCAGTCGGCATTCGCAACCGCGGACACCGCCTCGGGACAGGCGGGCGGATCGGCGGGATCCAGTCGGACCGTGACGACCTGGCCATCGGTCCGAGACACGTCGACCTGACCGCGGACCAGGGTCAGTCGGTCGGGCGCCGACCGCAGATGGACATCAGCCTCGATGTCCAGTGGCACCGCTGCCATCGGCAGGACGCGGCCCTGGGCACCGAGCAGCTCGCCGACCAGGTCGAGTCCTGCGACGTGGTCACCGACCTGGTCCCAGATCGCCGCGATCAGCAGATTGCCGACCGCATGGTCCCTCAACGCTCCGGTGCCTGAGAACCGGTGCTGCAGGATCGCGGCCCACTGGCGACCCCAGTCGTCGTCGCCGCAGAGCGCTGCCAGCGCCATCCGCAGGTCGCCCGGGGGGAGGCCGCCGAGCTCGGCCCTGATGCGGCCGGATGAGCCACCATTGTCCGCGACCGTCACGACACCGGTCAGATTGGTCGTGATGCGGCGCAGCGCCGACAGGCTGGCGGCAAGGCCGTGACCGCCGCCGAGCGAGACCACCTTGAGGTCGCCCTCGGCCCGCCCGGCGACGTGCGTGGGTCGCGTCGTGGTCATACCTACTCGCGGCCCAGGTCGCGATGGACCACCAGGGTCCGTACACCCTGCGCGCGCAACCGGTCGGCGAAAGCCTCCGCCATGGCGACGCTACGGTGCCGTCCGCCCGTGCAGCCGATCGCGATCGTCAGGAAGTGCTTGTCCTCGTTGAGGTAGCCGCCGGTCAGGAGCGCCACCAGGGACTCGTACTGCGCGAGGAACTCCGCCGAGCGGGGCTGACGCAGGACGTAGTCGCGTACCGGGGCATCGAGACCGCTCATCGGCCGCAGCTCGTCGACCCAGAACGGATTGGGCAGGAAGCGCAGGTCAGCGACCATGTCTGCGTCGATGGGCAAGCCGTACTTGAAGCCGAACGACACCACGGAGGCGCGCAGCCCGCCGCTGTCGGAGTCCTCAAACGCAGCCCGGACTCGCTGGGCCAACTGGTTGACGTTGAGATTGGAGGTGTCGACAACGATGTCCGCGCGACCACGAATGCGACGCAGCAGCTCGCGCTCACGGTTCAGGCCGTCCATCAGCCGCCCCTCCAGACTCAGCGGGTGCGGTCGCCGCGCGGCCTCCTGGCGGCGGACCAAGACGTCGTCGGCCGCCTCGAGGTAGAGGATCCGCGTGCTCACCCCGGCTTCGCGCAGCTCCTCGATCGCGTCGACCAGGCCGCCGAAGAAGTTCCGCGAGCGTGCGTCGACGACCACGGCAAGACGATCGATGTCCTCGGACCCCTGGATCGTGCTCACGGCCTGGGACAGAAGCCCCGGCGGCAGATTGTCGATGACGTAGTAGCCGAGCTTCTCGAGCACCTTGGCGGCCGTGCCTCGCCCGGCTCCGGTCATGCCGGTGATGAGCACGAGCTGGGTCAAGGTCGTCAACGGTCCTCCAGGATCTCGCCGGTCGCGGTGTTGATGGCGGAGGGCTGCTCGCCGGTTGCAAGCCCCTCCATGATGGATTGTGCCGTAGCCGGGCCGATCCCGGGGACGGATGCAATCTCCTCGAGTGTGGCCGCCCGCAATTTCTTGACCGACCCGAACGCCTTCAGGAGTGCTCTGCGCCGGGTTGGACCAAGCCCTTGAACGGGGTCCAGAACGCTCTCGATCATCGTCTTGCTGCGTCGGCCGCGGTGGTGGGTGATCGCGAACCGATGCGCCTCGTCGCGCAGCCGCTGCAGCAGGTACAGGCCCTCGCTGGTTCGAGGCAGGATCAGCGGATCTTCATCCTCCGGCAACCAGACCTCCTCCAGCCGCTTTGCCAGGCCGACCAGGGCGACGTCGGTGACGCCGAGCTCCTGCATCGCAGCGTGGGCCGCGGCGACCTGCGGTGGTCCCCCGTCGACCACCACGAGTGCCGGAGTGTAGGCAAAGCGCCGCGGCTTGCCGGTCTCGGGATCGATGCCGGGTCCCTCGTCGTCATTGCCCTCGCGAGCCCTGAGCAGCTGGGTGAACCGCCTGGTGATGACCTCGTGCATCGCCGCAACGTCACTCTGTCCCTCGTTGCGGATCGTGAAGCGGCGATACTCGGACTTGCGGGGCAGCCCGTCCTCGAACACGACCATCGATGCGACCGTCTCGGTGGCGCCGAGGTTGGAGATGTCGTAGCACTCGATCCGCAGGGGCGCCGTCTCGAGCTCGAGCGCGTCCTGGAGCTCTTCGAGCGCGAGACTGCGCGCCGTCAGGTCCGAGGAGCGCTTCATCTTGTGCCGCATCAGCGACTGCTTGGCGTTCTGCTCGACGGTCTGCATCAGCGCACGCTTGTCGCCGCGCTTGGGCACCCGGATGGTGACGGGACCCTCACGTCGCTCCGCGAGCAGCTCGGTGACGGTCGCCGCGTCCGACGGCATCGCCGGGACCAGGACCTCCCGCGGGATCGCGGCAGCGTTGGCGTCCTGGTACAGCGTCATGAGGGCCCGTTGGACCAGTTCGGGGAACGCGGCCTCGTCGGCCTTCTCGGCGACCCAGCCACGCTGCCCGCGGATCCGGCCGCCGCGCACCGAGAAGATCTGCACCGCGATCTCGAGCGGATCGTCGACGAAGCCGAGCACATCGGCATCCGTGCCGTCGCCCAGCACCACCGTCTGCTTCTCCAGCACCCGCCGCAGGGCACCGAGATCGTCCCGGAGCTTGGCGGCCAGCTCGTACTCCTGCTGGTCCGATGCCTCGCGCATGCGTTGCTCGATGCGCTTGGTGAAGCCGGCCGTCTGGCCTCCCATGAACGACAGGAAGTCGTTCACGATCGCGCGGTGCTCCTCGGGGCTGACCCGCCCGACGCACGGGGCGGCGCACTTGCCGATGTCCCCCAGGAGACAGGGACGGCCGATCGCCTTGGACCGCCGGAACACCCCAGCTGAACATGAGCGCATCGGGAAGACCCTCAGCAGCGTGTCAACGGTGTCGCGGATGGCCCACGCATGGCCGTACGGGCCGAAGTATCGAACCCCCTTGCGCTGCGCTCCGCGCATGACCATGACCCGCGGAAACTCCTCACCGACCGTCACGGCGAGCCACGGATAGGACTTGTCGTCCCGATACTTGACGTTGAAGCGCGGATCGAACTCCTTGATCCACGAGTACTCCAGGGCCAGCGCCTCGACCTCGGTGCTGACGACGGTCCAGTCGACGGATGCTCCCGTCAGCACCATCTGCTGCGTTCGGGGGTGAAGACCCGAGATGTCCTGAAAGTACGAGCTCAGCCGCGGGCGGAGCGACTTGGCCTTGCCCACGTAGATGACCCGGCGCTCGGCATCGCGGAACCGGTAGACGCCGGGCTCGGCCGGGATCTCGCCCGGGGCCGGCCGATAGCTTGCAGGATCTGCCACCGAACCAGCCTACGAGGTGACCAGCAGCGGCTTGAGATACGTGCCGGTGTGGCTGTCGGGACTGTTGGCGATGTCCTCGGGTGTTCCCTCCGCGATCAGCAGGCCACCGCCGCTGCCGCCCTCGGGTCCCATGTCGATGACCCAGTCTGCGGTCTTGATGACATCGAGGTTGTGTTCGATGACGATGACCGAGTTGCCGGTGTCGACGATGCGCTGCAGGACGCCCAGGAGCTTGCGTATGTCCTCGAAGTGCAGGCCCGTCGTGGGCTCGTCGAGGACGTAGACGGTGCGACCTGTCGAGCGCTTCTGCAGCTCGGCGGACAGCTTGACCCGCTGCGCCTCGCCACCGGACAGGGTCGGCGCGGACTGTCCGAGTCGCACATAGCCCAGGCCCACATCGACCAAAGTGCGCAGGTGCCGTGCGATAGCGGGGATGGCCTCGAAGAACTCGACGGCCTCCTCGATCGGCATCTCGAGCACCTCAGCGATGGTCTTGCCCTTGTAGTGGACCTCGAGCGTCTCGCGGTTGTACCGGGCACCGTGGCACACTTCGCAGGCGACGTAGACGTCGGGCAGGAAGTTCATCTCGATCTTGATCGTGCCGTCGCCGGAGCATGCCTCACAGCGGCCGCCCTTGACGTTGAACGAGAATCGGCCCTGTTGGTATCCGCGCATCTTGGCTTCGGGCGTCTGTGCGAACAGCTTGCGGACATGGTCGAAGACGCCGGTGTAGGTCGCCGGGTTGGACCGCGGAGTGCGGCCGATCGGCGACTGGTCGACG
This sequence comes from Aeromicrobium sp., assembly GCF_049587115.1. GTDB lineage: Bacteria > Actinomycetota > Actinomycetes > Propionibacteriales > Nocardioidaceae > Aeromicrobium. The sequence goes on along the minus strand of NZ_JBAVDI010000036.1, from coordinate 14,326 downwards.
TGGATGACCTTGTCGACCTCCTCCAGCCCGGTGATGGTGCGATGCCGTCCTGGGATCGTCCGCGCACCGTAGACCGTGCGTGCCAGCTGGGTGTAGAGGATGTCGTTGACCAACGTGGACTTGCCGGAGCCGGACACGCCCGTGACCGCGACGAACATCCCCAGCGGAAAGGTCACGTCGATGTCGCGCAGGTTGTGCTCCTTGGCACCGTGCACCGTGAGCTCGCGCCCGGGCACACGTTCGCGTCGCGACTCCGGCAGCGGGATCATCTTGCGGCCGGAGAGATACTGACCGGTCAGCGAGTGCTCGCTCGCAAACAGCTCCTCGACCGGCCCCGAGACGATGACCTGTCCCCCGTGCTCGCCTGCTCCGGGACCGATGTCGACAGCCCAGTCGGCCGCCCGGATGGTGTCTTCGTCGTGCTCGACGACGATCAGCGTGTTGCCGAGGTCACGCAGACGGATCAGGGTGTCGATCAATCGGTGGTTGTCGCGCTGGTGCAGGCCGATCGATGGTTCGTCCAACACGTAGAGAACGCCTACTAGTCCTGCACCGATCTGCGTCGCGAGCCGGATGCGCTGGGCCTCTCCACCCGACAACGAGCCAGCTGCCCGATCGAGTGCGAGATAGTCCAGACCGACATCGAGCAGGAAGCGCAACCGCTCATTGATCTCCTTGAGCACCCGCTCGCCGATCTGCCGCTCACGATCATTCATCTCCAGCGTCTGGAGGTACTCCGACGCCTCGCTGATCGACAGCGCGCACACCTCGGCGATGTTCTTGGGGCCGAACTTGTCTGACTCCAACGTCACCGCGAGAATCACCGGCTTGAGCCGGGTGCCTTGGCAGACTCGGCACGGCACCTCGCGCATGAACCCTTCGAGCCGTTCGCGGCTGGTCTCCGACTCGGTCTCGTCGTGTCGCCGCTCCAGATAGGTGATCGCGCCTTCGAACTCGGTGAAGTAGGACCGCTCGCGGCCGTACCGGTTCTTGTAGCGGACGTGGACCTTGGTCGCGTGACCGTGCAGGATCGCGTCACGCACCTCCTCGGAGAGATCGCCCCACGGAGCATCCGCGCTGAAGTCCAGCTCGTCGGCCAGTGCACCGATGAGCCGGGAGAAGTAGTCAGCCACGTGCGCCGACGCCCAGGGCACGACCGCGCCGTCGTTGAGCGACTTGGCGTCGTCGGGGACCACCAGCTCCGGATCGACCTCCATGCGGGTGCCCAGACCGTGACACTCCGGGCAGGCACCGAACGGGGCGTTGAACGAGAACGAGCGGGGCTCGAGCTCGTCGACCTCGAGTGGGTGGTCGTTGGGGCAGGCAAGCTTCTCGGAGAAGCGACGGGTGCGGTGCTCGTCATCCTCGGGAAGGTCGACGTAGTCGATGATGACCAGGCCGTCGGCGAGGCCGAGGGCCGTCTCGACGGACTCGGTCAGTCGCTGCTTCGCACTGTCCTTGACCTGCAGTCGGTCGACCACCACGTCGATCGTGTGCTTCTTCTGCTTGGCGAGCGTCGGCGGCTCGTCGGAAAGCATGTGGGTCTGGCCGTCGACGATCGTGCGGCTGAAGCCCTGTGACTGCAGCTGGCGGAACAACTCGCCGTACTCACCCTTGCGGCCCCGGATGATCGGGGCAAGAACCTGGAACCGGGCGCCCTGCTCGCCGGCCATGATGCGGTCGACTATCTGCTGCGGGGTCTGTCGGGTGATGAGCTCGCCGCACACCGGGCAGTGTGGTCGGCCAGCGCGCGCGTAGAGGAGGCGGAGGTAGTCGTACACCTCGGTGATCGTGCCGACGGTCGAGCGGGGATTGCGCGAGGTGGACTTCTGGTCGATCGAGACCGCCGGAGACAGACCCTCGATGAAATCGACGTCGGGCTTGTCCATCTGACCGAGGAACTGCCGGGCATACGCCGACAGTGACTCCACGTACCGGCGTTGGCCCTCGGCGAAGATCGTGTCGAACGCCAGCGACGACTTGCCTGACCCGGACAGACCCGTGAACACGATCAGCGAGTCTCGCGGCAGATCGAGTGAGACGTCCTTGAGATTGTGCTCTCGTGCACCGCGGATGACGAGGCGGTCGGTCACAGGCTCCCCTGAAATGAGTGGTGGTTTGGGGCACAGCTCGCGCCCACATCATCGTAACGACGGGGTGCGACAGTTTCTTTCCGAAGGTCTCGTCGTCCTCGTCACACCCCCGGACGTCTGCCGGGATCAAGGAGTCCGCCGTCGCGAGTCACCGGCCCGGAATCGCTCGCTCACAGCGATCGGCCGGGGGTCTGGCAGGCTGAGCTCCATGACGTACACCGGAGAAGTCGAGGTCGGCGGTCCAGCCGACGTGCAAGCCGCGGGCGACCTGCTGATCACCAAGGTCGCGGTCGGAGACATGAACAACAACGCCTACCTGCTGCGCTGTGCGCTGACCGGCGAGCAGGTCCTGATCGACGCTGCCAACGAGGCGGACACGCTGCTGGGGCTGGTCGGCGTCGATGGACTGGCTCGTGTCGTCACGACGCATCGGCACGGCGACCACTGGCAGGCGCTGCCGACGATCGTCGAGCGCACGGGCGCCGAGACCGTCGCCGGTGCGGATGACGCCGATGAGCTGCCGGTCGAGGTCACCACACGTGTCCGCACCGGGGCCCGCGTCCGGGTCGGCTCGTGCGAGCTCGAAGTCATCGAGATCGCCGGCCACACCCCCGGCTCGATCGTGCTCGCATACGACGATCCCGATGGCATCGTGCATCTGTTCACCGGCGACTCACTCTTTCCCGGTGGGGTCGGCAAGACCTGGGCGCCGGAGGACTTCGCAACGCTCATCGATCAGGTCGAGGAGAGGATCTTCGGTCGATTCGGGGACGACACCCACGTGTATCCCGGCCACGGGCACGACACGACGCTGGGCGCCGAGCGCCCGCACCTGACTCAGTGGCGCGAGCGCGGCTGGTAGTCACCAACGGACCCCACACCCCCGAGAGGCGTGGCGCACCCACCTGTGCGCGCGTGCACACGTGACTGACATGCGGCTCGGGTGGGCTTGGGGGGTTGGCCATCTCTGGTGGGCCAACTCGGGTGGCGGTTCGGCGTCCAGCACCTAATGTGCGAAGGGTGAGGACCATCGTCGCCGTTGCGCTGCTCGGCATACTGCCCGCATGTGGCGCAGGGTCCGAACAGGCCGCCGACGACTCCGACCCGTCGCCGCTGGAGATCGTCGAGGCGCAGACCAAGACCTGCGCTGAGGTGCGCAAAGGCATCGACTTGTTCAACCAGAAGGATTACGCCGGGACCGTCGCAAGCTTCAAGAAGGCCAGGATCACTGCCACGGTCTACGCGACGATCAGCGACGAGCCCGAGGCAGATGCCCTGCTCGATGCGGTCGAGTACTACGCCAATCTCGCGCCTGCGGACTACCCCGAGGCCGCTCGAACGTCAGCAAGCTTCGCCCGGAACAAGGCCATCACGCTCAACCAGTGCGCGCCGGACGGGACCTCCGACGGAACGCCGACGTAAGCCTCCTCACCGATGCGAACACGCCGCGCAGCCACTCGACCCGGTCAGAACGTGACCGGCAGCTCTTCAACGCCGTAGACGAAGGAGAGCTCCCGAAAGCTGAGCTCCTCCTGCGGCTTGGCCAGCGCAAGATCAGGGAACTTCTGGAACAGCTTGGGCAGGGCGATGCGCAGCTCCATGCGCGCCAGCTCGGCACCGATGCAGCGGTGAGTGCCGTGTCCGAAGGCAAGGTGCCCGCTGGTGGGTGTGCGGGACGGATCAAATTCGTCCGGACAGGTACCCATCGATCGCGGATCTCGGTTGGCGCCGCTCAGTGAGGCGAGCACGACATCGCCGGACTTGACGCGCTGCCCGAACAGCTCCATGTCCTGCTTCGCGAATCTCGGGAAGGCGACCTGCACGACCGAGAGGTAGCGCAGCAGCTCCTCGACGACCCGGTCGACATCCGCACGCTCACCGCGGCGAATCAGCTCGGCATACGCCGGATCGCGCAGCAGCACGATCGTGCCGAGGGCGATCATCCCAGCGGTGGTCTCGTAGCCGCCGGTGAAGACGCCGTCAGCGAGCCCGGCCAGGTCCACGTCGGAGAGCCGGTCGCCCTCGTCCCGCAGGATCTGACCGATCAGGCCCGGCCCGGGCTCTGCGCGCTGCTTCGCGACTGCTGCGAACAGGAATTCGCGTTGCTCCGAGACCGCTCCGAAGGCCGCTGCGCCGCCGTTCGTCGCGTCGAATCGGGCACTCCCCAACTTTTCAAAGGCGTCGCGATCCTCGTAATCGAGTCCCAGCAGCGCACAGATCGTCTGGAACGGCACGGGGAAGGCCAGGTGCTTGGCCAGATCGGCACCGCTCCCCTCGGCCGCGAGGGCGTCGAGCTGGCGGTCCACGATGTCGGCGATCATCGGCTCGAGTCTGGCCAGCCGGCGCATCGTGAACTCGGGGGTGACGATCTTGCGCAGCCGCGTGTGCAGCGGGGCGTCGGTGAATCCCAGACCACCGATGTCGTCGGAGGTGGCCGGACCGTCGCCGTGGAACATGTGCCGGATGTCGTTGGAGTACGAGTCACGATCGGTCAGAATCTGGCGCGCCTCGTCGTAGCCGGTTACCAGGAACGCTCGGAAGTTGAACGGGAGGTCCAGCTTGTGCATCGGTCGGGTGGACCTGATCTCAGCCAGGCGGGGCACTGGATCCATGCCGTGCCGCTGCAGGGGCACCTTGGTCGCTTCAGGGATGAACGAGATCCTGGAGAGGTCGATGCCCTTCTTCTGGATGCGGTGCAGCAACAGACTGCCGACCCATCCGGATAGCTTTGCCCTGACGTCGACCACGGATCGAAACTACACCGCTGGATCGCCGAGATCCCCCACTCGGTTGAGGCAGCGCGGCGGTGTCGCCACGAATCGGGCGACGCGAGAGCGCGCGGGCCCGCTGACAAACCCGATCCGCCTCGGGATCACCATCTCGGCCGTCTCCGCAGGATCTCAGCCGGCGGACTCGCGGCGTGCCGACACGGTGAGGCTCACGACCGCGGTCACCGAGAGGATCCCGACGATCACCCCGAGACTCAGCAGCGTGGGGATCTCCGGCACGTCGAACGGCTGACCACCGTTGAGGAACGGCAGCTCGTTGGTGTGCAGCGCGTGCAGAACGAGCTTGACGCCGATGAAGGCCAGCAGGAGCGCGAGTCCCTGCGAGAGGTAGATCAACTTCTTGAGCAGGCCGCCGAGCAGGAAGTAGAGCTGGCGAAGACCCATCAGGGCGAAGACGTTGGCCGTGAACACCAGATAGGGCTCCTTGGTGAGCCCGTAGATCGCTGGGATCGAGTCCAGTGCGAACAACAGATCGGTCGTTCCGAGAGAAAGGATCACCAAGAACATCGGGGTGATGAACGTCTTGCCGTTCTCCTTGATGAACAGCGTCAGTCCGTGCCATTCGTCCTTGGTGTTGAAATAGCGCTTGGCGAATCGGACGACCGCGTTCTCACCATCGTCGTCGTGGTCCTTGTCCTTGATCAGGGTCCAGGCAGTCCACAGCAGGAACGCCCCGAACAAGTAGAAGATCCACGAGAAGTTGTTGATCGCGACGGCACCGATTGCGATGAAGATGCCTCGGAAGATCAGCGCGAGGATGATGCCGACCAACAGTGCTTCCTGCTGCAGCTTCCGCGGCACCTTGAAGCTGGCCATGATGATCAGGAAGATGAACAGGTTGTCGATCGACAAGCTGTACTCGGTGAGCCAGCCCGCAAAGAACTGGAGACCGAAGTCACCGCCCGGCTCGGAGACGTCGTGGTGGACCACGACCCAGATGCCGAAGGCAATGGCCAGCCCGACGTACCCGGCGAGGTAGACGGCACTCTCCTTGAGCGTCGGCTCATGTGGGCGGCGCGCCACGATCACAACGTCGAACAGCAGAATGGCGATCGTCGCGCCAATCGTCACGAACCACTCGGTCTGGGACACCGACATGCCAACGGTCTCAGTGGTCTTCTCGGCCAGCGGCAGCAACATCGGGTCATCTCCGGTCGTGAGAACGCCGGAGGTCTCTTCCGCCGCCGAAGGCGGCCCGCAACACCGGGAAACTGCTTGGAGTCACCGTGATGACGACGTTGCGATCAGGGAATACTCCCCTCCGTCTCCTATTGTTGCAGGTGCCCGCTGGTGTCGCCGCTCTGGTCGTCCGGCACCGGCACGAGCGCGCGGCCGCGCAGCTCCATCCAGACGCCACGAGGCCACGCCCCGTCCGGCTGCAGTCCCGGGTGGTCGAAGGCGTCCGGCGGTGCGGTTTGCGGCTCCAAGCAGATCGTCGCGGCCGGCTCGTCGTAGACGACCCACCACGGCGTCGAGGCGCTCAGGGTCAGCTCGACGGCGCCCGGCCAGGTCACGATGGGTGCCGTGGCGAGACGGAAGCAGTCGTCCCACGGACCGGGCCGCGGTTCGGTCAGCCTTCCGGTTGGCAGCCCGTCAGCTCCACGCTGGACCATGACGTCGGCGTCGAGCCGCCACACCGCGGGCCCCCCGACGTCCAGGTGACGCCGAAACCACGGATGCAGCCCGATGGTGCAGGGTGACTCGGTTTCGTCGTCCCAGCTCAGCTCGATGCGCAAGCCGTCCTCGAGCAGGGCATACGTCAACGTGGCGATGCCGTCGGTGGGCCACGGCGACCCGATCGCACGCTCGTACCTTCCCTCGGCCAGCGAATCCCAGACTGCATCGTGGCCGAGACCGTGAAGTGCGTTGCCGTCGTCGCCCACGGGCAGCCCATGCTCGACTCCTCCGACGATCAGGCGGCCGTCTCGAATCCGTCCCGCCCACGGGACCATCGGAAAGCAGCCATCCGCGATGGCTGGATCCACCGTTGGATCGGCGGCGCGGCCAAGGACCTCGTGTCCATGGAGCAGGAGGCTGGTGAGCCGAGCTCCTCGGCTGGGGTCGATGACGGCACGAACATGGTCGTTCTCCAGGACGTCGGTCACCCCGCCAGTGTGAACCAGCGGGTCAGACACCCGCCTCGAGCATGCTGCGGAGCTCCTTCTTCAAATCGCCAATCTCATCGCGCAGGCGGGCCGCGACCTCAAACTGCAACTCGGCGGCCGCTGCCCGCATCTGCTCGCTGAGCTGCTCGATCAGGTCGGCCAGCTCGCCCGAGGGCAGGTCAGCGAGCGCAGCCGTGTGCTGACCCAATGGGACCGGTGCCCCCTTGCGTCGCTTGTCTCCGGTGGCGGCGAGCAAGGAGGCGGTGTCGGCGTCCTCACGCGCGAGCATGTCGGTGATGTCGCCGATCTTCTTGCGAAGCGGAGTCGGGTCGATGCCGTTGGCGGTGTTGTAGGCGACCTGCTTCTCGCGGCGACGGTTGGTCTCTTCGATCGCCCAGCCCATCGAGTCGGTGATGCGGTCGGCATACATGATGACCTGCCCTGACACGTTGCGAGCGGCCCGGCCGATCGTCTGGATCAGGGAGCGACCCGAGCGCAGGAAGCCTTCCTTGTCCGCGTCGAGGATCGCCACCAGGCTCACCTCGGGAAGGTCGAGACCCTCCCGCAGCAGGTTGATGCCGACCAGGACGTCGTACTCACCCATCCGCAGCTCTCGCAACAGCTCGACGCGGCGCAGCGTGTCAACCTCACTGTGCAGGTATCGCGTGCGGATGCCGGCCTCGAGCAGGTAGTCGGTCAGGTCCTCGGACATCTTCTTGGTCAAGGTCGTGACCAGCACCCGCTCCTCACGATCGGTGCGGGTGCGAATCTGGGTGATCAGGTCGTCGATCTGCCCCTTGGTCGGCTTGACGATGACCTCGGGGTCGATCAGACCGGTCGGGCGAATGATCTGCTCGACGACGTCGCCCTGAACCTTCTCGAGCTCGTACGAGCCCGGAGTGGCCGAGAGGTAGACCGTCTGGCCGATGCGGTCGAGAAACTCCGGCCACTTGAGCGGGCGGTTGTCCATGGCGCTGGGCAGCCGGAAGCCGTGCTCGACGAGCGACCGCTTGCGGGACATGTCGCCCTCGTACATCGCGCCGATCTGCGGGATCGTCACGTGCGACTCGTCGACGACCAGCACGAAGTCGTCGGGGAAGTAGTCGAGCAGGCAGTGGCCGGGGGTCCCGGGGCCACGTCCGTCCATGTGGCGGGAGTAGTTCTCGATGCCGGCACACGTGCCCACCTGCTGCATCATCTCCAGGTCGTACGACGTGCGCATGCGTAGTCGCTGCGCCTCGAGCAGCTTGCCCTCGCCCTCGAGCTCGGCAAGGCGCTCCTCCAGCTCGACCTCGATCGTGCGCATCGCGCGGTTCATGGTCTCCTGGCCCGCCGCGTAGTGTGTCGCAGCTCCGACGTAGAGCTCCTGGTCGTCGCTCAGCACCTCGCCGGTCAGAGGATGCAGCGTCATGAGCCGCTCGATCTCATCGCCGAAGAACTCCACCCGCACGGCGTGCTCCTGATAGACGGGGAAGATCTCGATCGTGTCGCCCTTGACCCGGAAGGTGCCACGGGTCGAGCTGACGTCGTTGCGGACGTATTGCGCCTGCACCAAGGTGCGCAGCAGCTGGTCGCGGGGCAGCTCCTCACCGACCTTGAAGCCGATCATCCGTTCGAGGTACTCCTGAGCCGAACCGAGACCATAGATGCACGACACCGTGGCGACCACGATGACGTCGCGACGGGTCAGCAACGACCAGGTCGCGGAGTGCCGAAGCCGCTCGACCTCCTCGTTGATCGAGGAGTCCTTCTCGATGTAGGTGTCGCTCTGAGCGATGTACGCCTCGGGCTGGTAGTAGTCGTAGTAGGAGACGAAGTATTCGACGGCGTTGTTGGGCAGGAGCTCACGCAGCTCATTGGCGAACTGGGCGGCCAAGAGCTTGTTGGGCATCATCACGAGCATCGGCCGCTGCAGCCGCTCGGCCAGCCACGCCGTCGTCGCGGTCTTGCCGGTGCCAGTCGCACCGAGCAGCACGTTGTCGACCGCGCCCGCCTTGATGCGCCGTTCGAGCTCCGCGATCGCGGCCGGTTGATCGCCCGCTGGCTGGTACTCGGAGACGACCTCGATGGGAGCCACCTGGCGCTGCAGCTCGGACACTGACCTCATACGACGAGCCTACGTCCCACCTCCGACAATGGGCCCTAAAGTGGTGCCATGCTCGTCTCAGAACGCCGCGCTGAGCGCAAGAGGGAGATCCTGGACGCCACCAGGGCTCTGTTCGACGAGCGCGGTCTGCGCGACGCCCAGATAGAGGACATCGCGCGAGCTGTCGGAATCAACCGCGCGATCATCTACCGCCACTTCTCCGGCAAGGAAGAGCTGTTCGCCGAGACGCTCGTCGGCTATCTGGACGAGCTCGACGCGACCCTGGCCGAGGCCGACGACGCCTCCCACCAGCCGGTCGAGCGTCTGCAGGCGCTCATCGACGCGTTCCTCGACTTCGGAGCTGGCCTGCCCGCGTTCGTCGACTGCGCTCAGGCGCTGCTTCGTCGACGCGGGGAGGAGCTCATCGAGGAGGTCAGCGAGCGGGTCATGTTCGACCTGGGACGGGCCATGGCAGCGTGCCTGTCGCACGTCGTGTCGGTGCTCGAGGCGGGCACCGCCAGCGGCGAGTTCCACGTCCGCGACCCCTACCTGCTGGGCAATGTCTTCTACACGCAGGCGCTCGGCGTCATGAATCTCGCGACGTTGCAGTTGTCGGTCCGCGAGCAGAATCCCGGTCTTCCGGCGGTCGACGCCGTGCCGTTCGACGAGGTCAAGAAACTCGTGGGCCTCGCCGCGGTCGCCATGGCCCGTGGCGCGGCGTCGGACACGACTCCGTAGCCGACCACCGCACCGAGCCTGACGTCTCCGCCGGGCGACACGAGGTGTCGCGGCAATGACGTCAGGCTCAGCAGGCGGACGACGCGCGGCTGGCCGGGTGGGTCAGGCCTCGAGGATCGCCACGACGCCCTGGCCGCCGGCCGCGCAGATCGAGATCAGGCCACGACCCGATCCCTTCTCGTGCAGCAGCTTGGCGAGGTTGGCGATGATGCGGCCACCCGTTGCGGCGAACGGGTGCGCGGCCGCGAGGGACGAGCCCTTCACGTTGAGCTTGCTGCGGTCGATCGAGCCCAGTGGAAGGTCCAGACCGAGCCGGTCCTTGCAGAACGTCGGATCCTCCCACGCAGCGAGGGTCGTCAGCACCTGGCCGGCGAACGCCTCGTGGATCTCGTAGTAGTCGAAGTCCTGCAGCGTCAGGCCCTGACGGGCGAGCATCCGCGGAACGGCATATGCAGGAGCCATCAGCAGGCCCTCGGCACCGGACACGTAGTCGACCGCCGCGGTCTCGTAGTCGACGAGATACGCCTGGGGGGTCCAGCCGTGCTTCTTGGCCTCCTCCTCAGACGCCAGCAGGACGACGGACGCACCGTCGGACAGCGGGGTCGAGTTGGCCGCGGTCATCGTGGCGCCCTCACCCTTGCCGAAGACCGGCTTGAGCTTGGCGAGCTTCTCCATGCTCGAGTCGGGACGCATGTTGTTGTCCTTGGTCACACCCAGGAACGGCGTGACCAGGTCGTCCTGCCAACCCTCGTCGTACGACTTCGCGAGGTTGACGTGCGAGGCCACGGCGAGCTCGTCCTGGGCCTCGCGCGTGATGCCCCACTCCTTGGTCGTGATGGCCTGGCTGTCACCCATCGAGAGCCCGGTGCGCGGCTCGGAGTTGCGCGGCTGGTCGGGTGCGAGGTCGGACGGTCGGATCCGGGCAAGAGCCGCCAGACGACCCTTGGTGTCCTTGGCACGGTTCGCGTCCAACAGGATCTTGCGGAGCTTGTCGCCCACGGCCAGCGGCGCGTCGGAGGTCGTGTCGGCGCCGCCAGCGATGGCGGACTCGATCTTGCCGAGCGCGATCTTGTTGGCGACCAGCACGGCTGCCTGGATTCCGGTGTCACAGGCCTGCTGCACGTCGTAGGCCGGCGTGTCCGGCGAGAGCTTGGAGCCCAGAACCGTCTCGCGGGCCAGGTTGAAGTCGCGGCTGTGCTTGAGCACCGCTCCTGCGGCGAGCTCGCCGACGCGTTCGCCGGCGAGACCGAATCGGTCCACCAGTCCGTCCACGGCCGCCGTCAGCATGTCCTGGTTGGACGCGGTGAGGTAGACGCTGTTGGAACGCGCGAACGGTATGCGGTTGCCGCCGATCACGGCGACACGACGAACCTGCTGCGGCGAACCGGCAGCGGCAGTCTTCGCAGCGGGGGCCTGCTTCGCGGGCGTCTGCTTGGTGGTCTTCTTGGCTGGGGTGGTGTCCGCCATGGCGGTCTCCTCGATCTTCGTGAACGATGGTTCTGAACGTGATGAGCACCGCATCCACGATGGTGGACTGGGGCCGTTTGATGAGGTTACAGTTTCATCAGCATTCCAGATACCAATGGTATCCGAGAGATAGGACACACCCCGTCATGGCAGACCGCTATCAGTCCCTTGCTCACAACCCCATCGGCAAGTTCCTCGTCAAGAACCTGGGTCTGCCCAACCCCCCGGTCCTCGAGCGCTGGACCGAAGGATCGCCGCTGGTCAAGGGCACAGTCCTGATCGGCGCCGCAACGGGCGGAACGCTCGGCAACAAGCTCAACAGCACCCTCAAGTCCAGTGGCATCGCTGCGGTCGGCGTCCGCGCCGATGGCAAGCGTTACAAGGGTCTGGTCTTCGATGCGACCGGCATCACCGACACGGCCGGACTGGCCGCCATGCAGCAATTCTTCACCCCTGCCCTGCGCAGTCTGGCCTCGTCGGGCCGACTCGTGGTGATCGGCACGCTGCCTGAGCAGGCCTCCAGCGGCACCGCCGCGATCGCACAGCGGGCCCTCGAAGGCTTTGTGCGCTCAGCGGGCAAGGAGGTCGGCGCCAACGGCAGCACCGCGAACCTCGTCTACGTCGGAGCCGGCGCCGAGGACGCGCTCGGCTCCACGTTGGAGTTCCTGCTCTCGCCAAAATCGGCGTTCGTCGACGGTCAGGTCATCCGACTGGGCCTGACCGACCTCGTCTCCGCCGACCCGGTGGCCGACCAGGCCAAGCCGCTGGCCGGCAAGGTCGCGCTCGTCACCGGAGCATCCCGCGGTCTGGGTGAGGCCATGGCTCGCACCCTCCACCGCGACGGCGCCCAGATCGTCGGGCTCGACGTCCCGCAGCTGTCCGCCGAGCTGGAGGCCGTCATGGCCGAGCTGGGCGGCACAGCGATCGCCGAGGACATCACCGCCGCGGACGCGCCGAAGGTCATCGCCAAGGCGCTCAAGGCGGCGCACGGCGGTGTCGACATCGTGGTGCACAACGCTGGAATCACCCGCGACAAGCGCCTCAAGAACATGAAGACCGAAAACTGGGACCTGGTCATCGACATCAGTGTCGGTGCGCCTCAGCGCATCACCGCCGAGCTGCTGAACCAGAAGCTGCTTCGCAAGGGTGGCCGCGTCATCGGCATCTCGTCGATCGCGGGCATCGCTGGCAACAACGGTCAGACCAGCTACGGCACGGCCAAGGCCGGCGTCATCGGCTTCGTCGAGGACCTGTCCAAGCGGGTCGCCAAGGACGGCATCACCGTCAACGCCATCGCGCCGGGCTTCATCGAGACCGACATGGTCAAGACCATGCCGCTGGGCATTCGCGAGGCCGGCCGGCGGCTGAGCTCGCTGTCCCAGGGTGGCCAGCCGATCGACGTGGCCGAGGCCATCGCGTGGTACGCCAACCCCGGCTCCTCCGCGATCTCCGGCAATGTCGTGCGCGTCTGTGGCCAGGCCCTGATCGGAGCCTGAGATGGTCATCCGAACTTTCGACAAGGCTCCGTCCACCGGCCCGCTGATGCTCAAGGCCGTCCTCCCGGCGATTCCCGTCATCGGTGGGCTGCCGGGAGTCAGGCACGCGAAGGGCTCGGTCCCGGACATCGTCCTCGAGCGCACCGGCGTGCGGACCGACCACGCCCACCTGGAGACGTACAACGAGGTCTGCGGGTTTCCCCGCAGCGACGTGCTGCCTGCGACATACCCACACATGGCTGCCTTCGGGTTGCACATGAGCCTGATGACCGACACCGCCTTTCCATTTGCCCCCATGGGTCTGGTCCATCTGCGCAACACCATCACGCAGCACCGGCCGATCGGGGTGGACGAGACCTTCGACGTGTCAGTACGGGCCGCTGACCTGCGCCCGTTCCCGAAGGGATCGTTGGTCGACATCGTCACGACGGTCTCGATCGCCGGCGAGCTCGTGTGGGAGGAGATCACCACCCTGTTCTCGCGGCACACTGGCGGCGGCGCCGAGACCTCCCCCGCCCCACTCGCCGGTGTCGAGGCTCCGGATGGTGTCGTGCACTGGAAGCTCGGCGGAGACCTGGGTCGTCGGTACGGTGCCGTGTCGGGCGATCGCAACCCTATCCACCTCTACCCACTCACCGCGAAGGCTTTCGGGTTCCCGAGCAACATCGCTCACGGCATGTGGACGCTCGCGCGCAGCCTCTCGGCGATCCAGAACAGGCTTCCTGCCGCATTCACCGTCGATGCGGAGTTCCGCAAGCCGATTCTGCTTCCCGGCACCGTCGTGTTCGGGTCGCGGGTCGTGGAAGATGACCTGGTCTTCGGGGTGAAGGGCGCCAAGAAGCCGGTGACTCACCTCGTCGGGCGCGTCGTCCCACAGGCGTAACTTCGAGTTACCGACAGTCGTTGTGCTGAGCAACGACTCTGGAGGGAACTCGTGCACACTCGCCGCGCACTCACTCGTCTGTTCACCGTCACGGCCCTTGTGCTGGGACTGGTCAGCGCCTCGCTCTCGGTCGAGACGGCGTCGGCTGCCACCGCGTGGAAGCCACGAGCCGAGCAGTATGCAAAGACCGTGACCGAACGCGATGTCGCGATCCCGATGTCCGATGGAACGACCTTGCGCGGCGACGTCATGCGCCCGGCCGACGCGAATGGCAGGGCCATCGCGAAGCGATTCCCGGTCATCGTGACGATCACGGCGTACAACAAGTCGTTGCTGAGCTCGGCGGGTGGGCTCGGCGGCGCCGACGCGGCCTACCTGGTCAAGCGCGGCTATGTCCAGCTGACGGTCGACGCGCGAGGCACCGGAAGCTCTGAGGGCATCTGGAAGGCCTTCGACGCACGTGAGAACAAGGATGGCGGCGAGATCCTGACCTGGGCGCACTCATCGAGGCGTCCGTGGAGCAATGGCATCACCGGCATGACCGGTCCTTCGTACATGGGAATCAGCCAGCTCTGGGCGGCCGCCGCTCAGCCACCCGGCCTCAAGGCGATCTTCCCGCAGGTGCCCGGCGCCGACGTCTACCGCGACGTCGTCGCCTCGGGAGGCCAG
>NZ_JBAVDI010000035.1:0-33944 GCF_049587115.1 Aeromicrobium sp. | reverse complement strand
CGCCCATCTCGATCGATTCTTCGACTACCTCGTCCCAGCGGCACTGGACGAGCTGGCCGTCGCGGGATGCCGGGTCAAGGTGCGCTTCGCCGGCCGTGCGGTCGACGGCTACATCGTCGAGCGGGTCGCCAGCAGCGCCCATGGCGGTCGGCTCGGATTCATCGCCAAGGTCGTCTCGGCCGAGCCGGTGCTCCACCCGGAGGTGCTGGCTCTGGCGCGTGCCGTTGCTGATCGCTATGCCGGCACCCTGGGCGACGTCCTGCGACTGGCGATCCCGCCGCGGCACGCGCGGGCCGAGGCACGTCGAGGCGAGGTCGTGGCAGCTGTACCTCCCGTCGGCACCGCCGCGGGCTGGCAGAGATACGTCCACGGACTGAGCTTCGTGGCCGCGCTCCGCGCCGGCGAGCGCCCGCGTGCGGTCTGGACGGCGGTGCCGGGTGACGATCCGGCGCGGGTGCTGGCCGAGGCAGTCCTCGCCACGATCGGTTCCGGCCGCGGCGCTGTGGTCTGCGTTCCCGACGTGCGCGACGTGGCCCGATGGGATGCGGTGTTCGCCGAGGTCCTCGGTCCCGGACAACACGTTGCTCTGACGGCCGGGCAGCCCGCCGAGCAGCGCTACCGCTCGTTCCTCATGCTGTCACGCGGCGAGGTCCCGGTGGTGCTGGGCACTCGGGCCGCGGCATTCGCGCCGGTCCGCGATCTCGGTCTGGTCGCGATGTGGGACGACGGGGACGATCTGTACGCCGAACCTCGCTCGCCCTATCCGCACGCCCGCGAGGTGCTGCTGCTGCGCGCCGCCGCACAGGACACTGCCGTGCTGATCGGGGGCTACGCGCGCACGGCCGAGGGGCAGTCGTTGATTGACAGTCAGTGGTGCGTGGAACTGGCCGCGGAGCAGCGGGAGCGCCGGCGAGCCTGGCCTCGGCTCGCCGTGACCGATGGATCGACTGCGGGTGCGGCCCCCGTCCGGCTCCCGCAGGAGGCGTTCAAGGCCGTCCGAGCGGCCGCGGGGGCGGTCCTGATCCAGGTGCCGCGGCGCGGCTACCGCGATTCATTGTCCTGCCAGACCTGCCGGCAGCCCGCTCGGTGCACCGCCTGCCGGGGACCACTGGGACAGCCGTCGGCGTCGGCTCCGATCACCTGCCGCTGGTGCGGTCTCGGCGCGTCCCCGTGGGCGTGCGTGCATTGTCACGGGACCACTCTGCGCTCGCCGGTCGTCGGCGCCCTGCGCACCGCGGAGGAGTTCGCCCGGGCCTTCCCCGCTCTCGAGATCGTGACATCGGGCGGACGGACGATTCTCGACCGGATCGAGCCGGGCCACCGGTTGGTCCTGGCGACACCGGGTGCCGAGCCCCACGTCGAGGGCGGTTACGACGTCGTGATCCTGCTCGACACCTGGCTGATGCTGGGGCGTGAGGATGTGCGCGTCGAGGAGGAGTCACATCGGCGCTGGTTCAACGCCTTGGCGCTGGCACGCCCGGGCGGCAAGGCGGTCGCGGTGGGCGACCCCCAGATCCTGCAGGCCCTGGTCCGAGCCGATCCAGCCGGATTCGCCGCGCGCGAGCTCGCCGGCCGCGCCGAGACCCATCTGCCGCCCACTGCTCGACTCGCAACGATCGCAGGCCCTGACGACGCGCTGCGCGGTGTCGTCGAGCGCCAATGGACTCCCAACACCGAGGTCCTCGGCCCCGTGCCGGTCGATCAACGGTCGCACGAGGCGGGGGAGCAGATGATCCTGCGTGCTCCACGCCGCGAAGGGGCCGCCCTCGCCCGGGCGTTGTCCGCGCTCGCGGCCGAGCGCAGCGCTGCCAAGCTGCCCGCTCTGCGCATCCAGATCGACCCTGCGACGTGGTGATCCGGCGTCCAGGGCGAGTCCTCCTGCTGCGCTGGGTCACCGCACGCGGGGAGCTCCTCGGCGACACCTAGACTTGACGCCGTGAGAGTCGTCTTCGCTGGTACGCCCGAGACGGCCCTGCCGACCCTTGACGCTCTGGTGGCGAGCCGACACGACGTGGTCGCCGTGGTCACCCGCCCCGATGCGCCAGCAGGCCGAGGCCGCACCCTCACCCCGTCCCCGGTTGCGCTTGCGGCGTCCGCACACGGAATCGAGGTGCTCAAGCCGGTCAAGCCCTCGGACCCGGACTTCATGGCTCGGCTTCGGGACATCGCGCCGGACTGCATCCCGATCGTCGCCTACGGTGCGCTGATTCGTCGCGAGGCACTCGACATCCCGTCATACGGCTGGATCAACCTGCACTTCTCCGTGCTGCCCGCCTGGCGAGGTGCTGAACCGGTCCAGCGGGCGATCATGGCCGGTGACGAGGTCACCGGCGCGACGGTCTTCAGCCTGGTCGAGGAGCTCGATGCCGGCCCGGTACTCGGCTCGATCACCGAGCGCATCCGTGCCGAGGACACCTCTGCGGAGCTCCTTGCGCGACTGGCCGACTGGGGCAGCACGCTGCTGGTCGACGTCGTCGACCACATCGAGGACGGCGACATCGCCGCAGTGCCGCAACCCGAGGACAACATCTCGTATGCGCCGAAGCTGACCACTGAGGAGGGCCGGATCGACTGGTGCCGACCCGCCTTCGCGATCGATCGGCACATTCGTGGCTGTACCCCGGCCCCGGGAGCGTGGACCCTGCTTCCTGTTTCCGGGTCCGGTGGCAGCGCCGACAGGGTCAAGGTGGGGCCGGTGACTATTGCCGACGAGCGCACCCTGGTACCGGGCCAGCTGCGGATCGGCAAGCGGGAGGTTCGGGTCGGGACGACGACGACCGACCTCCTGCTGGGGGAGGTGCAGGCGATCGGCAAGAAGCGGATGGCCGCCCCGGACTGGGCGCGCGGGACGCAGTTCCCTGCTGATGCGGCATTCGAATGACTGACAGCAAGCTGGCGCTCTGGAAGGCTGCGACATGACCGATCCATCCCGCCTGATCGCGTTCCATGCGCTCCGAGCTGTCGCTGAGCGCGACGCGTACGTCAACCTGGTGCTGCCCGACATGCTCGCCGAGCACCACCTCGAGGGCCGGGACGCGGCCTTTGCGACCGAGCTCGTGCACGGCACGGTCCGCCGCCAGGGCACCTACGACGCGATCATCGGACACGTCGCGAGCAAGGGCTTGGCTTCGATCGACCCGCCCGTCCTCGACGCGCTGCGGCTCGGCACCCACCAGCTGTTGAGCACGCGGGTGCCCGCGCACGCGGCCGTCTCGACCACGGTCGACATCGTTCGCCGCGAAATCGGCCACAAGCCGGTCCACTTCGCCAACGCCCTGTTGCGCAAGATCGGCCAGAAGGATCTCGAGGGCTGGCTCGAGATCGTCACGGACGGGCTGGAGGGTGATGAGGCTCGGGCCGTGCGGACGTCGCACCCGCTGTGGATCGTCGCGGCACTCCGCAAGGCCCTCGGCGGCCACGCGGCCCAGATCGACAAGCTGCTGGCGGCCGACAACGCGCCACCGCGGGTGACGCTGGTCGCGAGACCGGGCCTCTGCAGCCCGGAGGATCTGCCGGGCGTGACTGGCAAGCTCTCCCCGTACGCCCGGATTCTCCAGGACGGTGGCGATCCCGGTGCCATCCCGCAGGTGCGCGACGGCCGAGCCGGGGTGCAGGACGAGGGTTCGCAGCTCGTCGCCATTGCGCTGGCTGAGGCTCGCCTGGAGGGCCAGGACGACCGCTGGCTCGACCTGTGCGCCGGGCCGGGTGGCAAGGCCGCCCTTCTGGGCGCGTTGGCCGCGCAGCGAGGAGCGCAGCTGGTGGCCAACGAGATCCTCGAGCATCGGGCCACGCTGGTGCGGCAAGGAGTGCGCCAGCTGGACAATGTCGAAGTCACCACGGCAGACGGTCGGTCAGGTCCGTGGGCGGAGGCGTCCTTCGACCGCGTGCTGGTCGACGCTCCGTGCACGGGTCTCGGCGCTCTGCGACGCCGTCCCGAGTCTCGCTGGCGCCGCACCGAAGCTGATCTGGACAAGCTCGTGCCCCTGCAACGCGCGCTGCTGGGCCGGGCCTTCGAGCTCGTCCGTCCCGGGGGAGTCGTGGTCTACGCGACCTGCTCGCCGCACGTCCGGGAGACGACCGAGATCGTTGACGGCGTGCTGGCCGGGCGCCCTGACGTGCAGGTCGAGTCCACTCATCAGTGGTGGCCACACGTCGACGCGACGGATGCCATGTTCTGTGCCGTCCTGCGTCGCGACGGCTGAAGCCTCAGGCCGGCTGCGGCGCTGTCGTGATCCAGTCCGAGAGTGACTCCGTTGCGTCTAGGCGCGCGCTCCTGACCGCACCACTACGCTGGCGCCATGAGTCTCCAGATCACCCCGAGCATGTTGGCGTCGGACTTCGCGAACCTCGCCGGCGAGGCAGCCCGGATCCCCGGGGCAGACTGGCTGCACATGGACGTCATGGACAACCACTTCGTGCCCAACCTGACGCTTGGTCTCCCGGTGATCGAGGCGCTGGCCAAGGTGGCCCGACAGCCGATCGACGCGCACCTGATGATCCAGGACCCTGACCGATGGGCACCGGCGTACGTCGAGGCCGGGGCGGGCAGCGTCACCTTTCACGTGGAAGCGGCGGCCGCGCCGATCCGCCTCGCCCGGGAGATCCGCGCCAAAGGCGCACGTGCCTCGATGGCACTCAAGCCCGCCACACCGATCGAGCCGTACGAGGACATGCTCACCGAGCTCGACATGGTGCTGATCATGACGGTGGAGCCCGGCTTCGGCGGCCAGAAGTTCCTCGATCTGTGTCTGCCCAAGATCGCCCGCGCCCGAACGCTGATCGACAAGCACGGTGGCGACATCTGGCTGCAGGTCGACGGGGGAGTCTCCCTGGAGACCATCGAGCGATGCGCCGAGGCCGGCGCCGACGTCTTCGTGGCCGGATCAGCTGTGTTCAACGCCGACGATCCCGATGCCATGGTCGCCGAGCTGCGAGCGCATGCCGGACATCACATCCACTGACAGTCCCCAGGCGCTAGACTTGGACCAACGAGCAGCAACATCGCTCGCGTGCTCCGGGGTCGGTGCAATTCCGAGCCGGCGGTGACAGTCCGCGACCCGAGGTCTTGTGTGTTGAGGCCACGGTTGAGCTGGTGGAATTCCAGCGCCGACGGTGAAAGTCCGGATGGGAGGGGCACATACGTTCTGGTGCGTTGCGCCAGGACGGCGAGGTGACAGATCAGGTCATCTCCAGCCCCGGGACGCGTGAGCACCACGACCCCGGAGGAATTCATGGCCAGCGAGATCGAGATCAGCGCGATGCGTCGCGCACTCGATGCGGCCCGCGGTGTCGGACGTACGCTCCCCAACCCTCGTGTCGGCTGCGTCCTGCTGACGCCGGACGGCCGCGAGATCGCCGTCGGCGCGCACCACGGTGCCGGCACCCGGCACGCCGAGGTCGATGCAATCAGTCACGCAGGTGCCGCCGCTCGCGGCGCCACGGCGATCGTGACCCTTGAGCCCTGCAACCACCGTGGTCGGACTGGCCCCTGCGCGCAGGCCCTGCTCGAGGCCGGAGTCGCGCGGGTCGTGTTCGCCCAGACCGACCCGGACCGCTCGGCGGCTGGCGGCGCGACGACCCTGCGCGCGGCGGGCATCGACGTCGAGGCCGGTGTCCTCGGCGAGGAGGCGACCGAGCTGAACCGGGAGTGGACGCTCGCGGTGACCACGGGTCGCCCCTTTGTGACCTGGAAGTACGCTGCGACGCTCGACGGACGCATCGCGGCCCCCGACGGCACCAGCAGGTGGATCAGCTCAGAGGCGGCGCGGCGGGACGTCCAGACCTTTCGGGCCGAGTCCGACGCGATCCTCGTCGGCACCGGCACGATCCTGGCCGATGACCCTCGGCTGACGGTGCGCGACACCGCAGACCACCCGCTGCCGTACGAGAAGCAGGCGCTGCGGGTCGTCATGGGAGAGAGCGCGATTCCGAGCCAGTACCGCGTTCTCGACGAGACGGCCCCGACCCTGCTGATCCAGTCCCGCGATCCGGCAGACGTCCTGCACCAGCTCGCCGACCGCGAGATCCGCCACGTGTGGCTCGAAGGTGGTCCCCGCCTCGCAGGCGCGTTCTGGAACGCTGGTCTGATCGATCGCGTCATCGGCTACCTCGCTCCTTCGCTGCTCGGTGCCGGCCGCGCAGCCCTGGAGTCCGATGCGACGACGCTGACCGACAAACGGCCCATCGAGCTGCACGACTTGACCATGATCGGTCCCGACATCCGCATCATCGGATCACCGGATCGAGCGCAACGAGAGGACGTCGACTGATGTTCACCGGTCTCATCGAGGAGAAGGGCGCGATCGTCGCGGTCGAGGGCCTGGGCGATTCCGTCCGGCTGACGATCCGCGGGCCGCTGGTCACCTCGGACGCAGGGCATGGCGACTCGATCGCGGTCAACGGCGTGTGCCTGACCGTCATGTCGCAGGGGGCGGGCACATTCGCTGCCGACGTCATGCGGGAGTCGCTGGAGCGGAGCTCGCTGGGGGATCTGCGGGTCGGTGACGAGGTCAATCTGGAGCGGGCCACCCGCGCAGGGGACCGCTTGGGCGGGCACATCGTGCAAGGTCACGTCGACGGCACGGGGCTGATCATCGACAGGACACCCAGCGAGCACTGGGAGGTCGTGCGGATCGGGCTGCCCACGGACCTCGCGAAGTACCTCGTGGCCAAGGGGTCCATCACGGTCGACGGCACCTCGTTGACGGTGGTCGAGGTCGTGGACGGAGCCGAGCCGTGGTTCTCGATCTCGTTGATCCCGACGACCCTCGCCGAGACGACGCTCGGCGGCAGGGCCGCCGGTGACCGGGTCAACCTCGAGGTCGACATCCTCGCCAAGTACGTCGAGCGCCTGCTGGGCGCCCCCCATCGTGATCCGCACCCCGAAGGAGCAGCACATGAGTGAGCACGAGAACGTCCGGCTCGACAGCATCGAGCGGGCGATCGCGGACTTCCGCGACGGCAAGGCCATCGTCGTGGTCGATGACGAGGGACGCGAGAACGAGGGCGACATCATCTTCGCCGCCAGCAAGGCGACTCCTTCGCTGATGGCCTTTTTGGTCCGCTACTCCAGTGGCCTGATCTGTGCCCCCATCACGGGTGACATCCTGGACCGGCTGGCGATCCCGCTCATGACGCCGCACAACCGCGAGAAGATGCGCACGGCCTACACCGTCTCCATCGATGCCCGGGACGGCATCACGACGGGCATCTCGGCGGCCGACCGGGCCCGTACCTGTCGCGTGCTCGCAGACTCCGCGACCGAGCCGTTCGAGCTCAATCAGCCAGGTCACATCATTCCGCTGCGAGCCAAGCCCGGTGGCGTGCTCGAGCGAGCCGGACACACCGAGGCGGCCGTCGACTTCGCCCGGCTGGCGGGACTCACGCCGGCCGGTGTCATCGGTGAGGTGCTCCACGACGATGGCACTCTCATGCGAGCCCCCGAGCTGAGGGTGTTCGCCGACGAGCACGACATCGCACTGGTCTCGATCGAGGACCTGCAGATCCACCTCAGGCTCCACGAGTCCCAGGTGCAACGGCTTGCCACGACTCGCCTGCCGACCGAGTTCGGCGAGTTCCAGGCTCACGGCTACCGAGACAAGGTCGAGGGATCCGAGCACATCGCGCTGGTCTTCGGCGAGCCCGGCACCGAGGACGTCCTGACCCGC
This sequence comes from Aeromicrobium sp., assembly GCF_049587115.1. Classification (GTDB taxonomy): domain Bacteria; phylum Actinomycetota; class Actinomycetes; order Propionibacteriales; family Nocardioidaceae; genus Aeromicrobium. Next base: position 26,277 of record NZ_JBAVDI010000035.1, on the reverse strand, counting down.
ATCCACTCCGAGTGCCTGACCGGCGACGTGTTCGGCTCCCGGCGGTGCGACTGCGGTCCCCAGCTGGAGCTGTCGCTGACCGAGATCACGAGGGCCGGGGCGGGCATCGTGGTGTACCTGCGCGGTCACGAGGGTCGCGGCATCGGGCTGCTGCACAAGCTCCAGGCGTATGCCCTGCAGGACTCCGGCAGCGACACCGTCGACGCCAACCTCGAGCTCGGCTTCGGTGAGGACGAGCGTGACTACGCGGCAGGTGCGCAGATCCTGCGTGACCTCGGCGTCACCTCGGCGCGGCTGCTGACCAACAATCCGGACAAGACCATCGCGCTGGAGGCCTACGGCGTCAAGATCAGCGAACGAGTACCGCTGCGGATCGCACCCAACGAGGACAGCTTGCGATATCTGCAGACCAAGGCTGAGCGAATGGGTCACGATCTGCCCGGACTGGTCGACCCGGCATGAGCGGCGGGGGAGCGCCGGACCTGTCGGTGGACGCTGCCGGCGCGCGGGTCGCGATCGTCGCATCGAGCTGGCACACCGAGGTCATGGACGGGCTGATCGGCGGCGCCCGGCGTGCCCTCGCCGACGCGGGTGTCGACGACGTCACCCTGGCGCGCGCGCCGGGCTCGTTCGAGCTCCCCGTCATCTGCCAGGCGTACGCCCGTCAAGGATTCGACGCCGTGATCGCCCTCGGTGTCATCATCCGGGGTGGCACGCCCCACTTCGAGTACGTCTCGGCGGCCGCAACCGAAGGTTTGAACCGGGTGGCCCTGGACACCGGCGTGCCGATCGGCTTCGGCCTGTTGACCTGTGACGACGACGCCCAGGCGCTCGATCGGGCCGGCCTGCCGGACAGTCGCGAGGACAAGGGGCGCGAGGCTGTCGAGGCTGCTCTGAGCACCTGGATCCTCCTGCGTGACCTCGGTTAGTCCCTCGGGGGGCCCATAGGGTCTGCACCGAGACTGCACCTGCTGAACGACAGAAACGTCAGGCTCGACCGAGCGGTGCGAAGACCACCGATAGACTTGATGCCAATGAAGACCTTCGATGCACTGTTCGCCGAGCTGTCCGACAAGGCAGCCAACCGCCCCGAGGGCTCGCGCACCGTCGCCGAGCTCGATGCTGGCGTGCACGCGATCGGCAAGAAGCTGGTCGAGGAGGCCGCCGAATCGTGGATGGCCGCCGAGCACGAGGGAGCCGATCGGGCTGCCGAAGAGCTCAGCCAGCTGCTCTATCACGCGCAGGTCATGATGATCGCCACCGGAATCACGCTCGACGACGTCTACGCGCATCTGTGACGGATCGGCTCTTCGGCGCCAGTCCGTGCCTTCGCCTCCCGCACCGTCACAGAATTCCCGAGAAGAGAACCCATGCTCAAGATCGCCGTTCCGAACAAGGGCGCGCTGGCCGAGTCGGCCGCCCAGATGTTGGCGGAGGCCGGCTACCGGCAGCGCCGCAACGCCAAGGATCTCGTCACGCTTGATCCCGACAACGACGTCGAGTTCTTCTACCTGCGTCCGCGCGACATCGCGATCTACGTGGGCGAGGGCACGCTCGACGTGGGGATCACCGGGCGTGACCTGCTCCTGGACTCCAAGGCACACGCCACCGAGAACATCGCGCTGGGCTTCGGTGCCTCGACCTTCCGCTTCGCCGCGCCGATCGGCACCATGTCCACGATCGCCGACCTCGCCGGCAGCCGGATCGCGACGTCGTACGAGGGCATCGTCGAGACCTATCTGGCCGAACGCGGCATCACTGCCGACGTCGTACGCCTGGACGGCGCCGTCGAGTCTTCCGTGCGTCTTGGCGTGGCCGACGCCATTGCGGACGTCGTCGAGACCGGCAGCACGTTGCGTCAGGCCGACCTCGAGGTGTTCGGCGAGCCGATCCTGTCCTCCGAGGCAGTGCTCATCACCCGTCAGGACGCGCCCGAGCCGGATGGGTTCGCGGTGTTCAAGCGCCGTCTGGACAGCGTCATCGTGGCGCGGACCTACGTCATGATGGACTACGACATCCGGGTCGACCAGGTCGAGAAGGCCGTCGAGCTGACGCCGGGAATCGAGTCCCCGACGGTCTCCCCCCTGCATCGCGAGGGTTGGGTCGCGGTGCGGTCGATGGTCCCGCGGGATGCCGCGCAGAAGGTCATGGACCTCTTGTTCGGGCTCGGCGCCCGAGGGATCCTGGTGACGGACATCCTCGCGTGTCGGATCTGAGAACCTTCCGCCCCGGCGGGACCCGCGCCGTGGCGTACGGCGTGGCGATCCTGATGCTGGTGCTGACCGTCGTCGTGGGGTTGTCGCTGCCGTCGGACATCGCGTTCACGCCGGCGGAGGACGTCACGCTGTGGATCATCATCGGTGCGGTGCTGGCACTCCTGCACGGAATCGGTCGCAGCTTCGTGCGGGCCGGGGACGACGGAGTCGAGGTGCTGAACGGCTACCGGCGACACCGGATCGCGTGGGGCGACATCCGCGGAGTCGCGATGAACCCCGGCGCGCCGTGGCCGACGCTCGTGACCACGGATGACGACCGCATCATGCTGTTCGGCATCCAGGGTTCTGACGGATCGTCCGCCCAGGAGGCCGTCGACTATCTGCGCGGGCGGCTGTCGGCATGACTCACGACCGCACACTGGCGAGTCCGCAGTTCCCCGGCGACGATGGGGCCGTCGATCCGTCGCTGGCCGCTGCCTTCGGCGACGGACTCGAGGTCGTCGCGGCGCTCGCCTCGGCCAGGGTGTTCGTCCCGATCATTGCGCTGCTGGGCGATGCCCCAGCGACCGGTGACAAGAACGCCGACATGGCTGCTGTGCTGATGACGGGTGCGGACGGCCGCCGTGCTCTGCTCGTCTTCAGCAGCGTCGACACCATGGCGGGGTGGGACCCGCAGGCGAGACCCGTGCCGATCCTGGGGAGGGACGCAGCGCGGGCGACGCTCGACGAGGACGCCACCGCGATCCTGCTGGATCTGGCCAGTGACTCGTTCACGGTCGTCGAGGCTGACGATGTACGCCATCTTGCCGCCGGCCACCGCCTTGTACGCAGCGCAGCCGGCCCGGCCTGGCTCACCTGAGCGCCCGGGCGCTCAGCCGGCAGCGTAGGACTGCACGGCCGCCAATGGCACGGTGATGTGCACGTTGCCCTCGTGCCGCTCGACCCGAGCGACGAAGCCGGCGTTGCCGACCGCCCGCAGCAGCATGTCGTTCGAGCCGGCAGTCACGAACGTCAGACGGATGGCGCCGCTGGCCTTAGCGCGAGCAGCGGCTTGCTTGACCAGGACCGTGCCGAGCCCCTTGCCCTGCCAAGCGTCCTCGACCAGCAGCTGGAAGGTCCACTCCGAGTCCACCTGCTCCAGCGCTCCGTGACCGACAAGATCGAGCCCGACCTGCACGACCAGGGACTGGCCCGAGTCCGGCGCGACCAGCCGGCGTGCCATCCGCGTCGTCATCGGCATCCGCAGAGGCACCTGATAGCGGTGGTAGAGCGTCTGGACGCTGCACCGCTCGTGCAGAGCCGCCACTCCTTCGAGATCGGACAGGGTCGCCTCCCGCACGATGGGCACCTGATGATTGGGCGAGGGCGAGATCAGCGGTATGCCGCTACCGGCGTCGCTGACGAGTGACAGCAGTGTCTGCGCCCGGGTCCGCTCGGCCGCGGTGAACGGCACGGCCCGGCTGATCCGCAGCACCGAACCGTCCCGCCGGGTCAGGTCCAGCACGTCGTGGCCGGTGTAGTCCGCGACGTCGGGCGGTTCGGTCTCCAGCAGCTCCCGCAGGACCGACTCGACGTCGCGCCCGTCCTCGATCACAGCGTGAACGCCCCGTAGGTAGCGTGTCGGGGCGTCGACGACAGCAGAGTCGTCGACCCGGGTCACCGCGACCTGGGCGCCCCCGGCCCGCTCGAACAGCTCCGCGAGCGCCACATCGGTCCAACCGTCGGGCGCGGAGACGACGAACTCGTCGATCACCTGCTGCGGTGTGGAGAAGATCTGCAGGCCGATGATGTTGACGCCCGACCGACCGCAGGCGGAGGTGATGCCAGCCAGGTTTCCCGGCCGGTCGACGAGGGTCGTGCGTACGCGCCACGGCATGCAGTCAGCCTGGCGCCTGTATTTTTCCCTTCGACGACGTGGATGTTTCAGGCGTGCAACGTTTGCTCGATTTCACAAGGGAACGTCACCGCTGGTAGTCTTGGAGGCGAAGTGGAGGTCCACCTCCCACCTGCTTGGTCCTTGACCTTGGGGTTACGCCGGTCAATGTCGTGCTGGAATCATCCAGGACGTCAGGTCCGGCCGACGGCGTCGTCCTCCGGGAATACGCCACTGGTGGCTTCCGTTTTGTACGGGGGCCATTTTTTCATGGCCTCCCACACGATCTCAGGAGGATCCATCACCACAGAGCTGCGCGTCAACGATCGAATCCGCGTTCCCGAAGTACGCCTCGTCGGTCCTGGCGGTGAACAGGTGGGCATCGTCCGCATCGAAGATGCCCTACGACTGGCAGCGGAAGCTGATCTCGATCTTGTCGAGGTGGCTCCGACAGCTCGTCCGCCTGTCTGCCGACTCATGGACTACGGCAAGTTCAAGTACGAGACGGCACAGAAGGCGCGCGAGTCCCGTCGCAACCAGACCAACACCATCATCAAAGAGATGAAGTTGCGTCCCAAGATCGATCAGCACGACTACGACACGAAGAAGGGTCACGTCGTCCGATTCCTGAAGGCCGGTGACAAGGTCAAGATCACGATCATGTTCCGCGGGCGCGAGCAGCACCGACCCGAGCTGGGCTACCGCCTGCTCCAGCGGCTTGCCGCCGACGTCGAGGATCTCGGTTTCATCGAATCCAACGCCCGCCAGGACGGTCGCAACATGACGATGGTGCTGGGACCGCACAAGAAGAAGTCCGAAGCACAGGCAGAGGTCAAGGCCGAGAAGGTCAAGACCACTGCCGCCAAGGCCGCCGAGAAGGATGCCGAGGCAGCCGAGGTCAAGGCACATCGCGAGGCCGTCCAGAAGATTGCAACACCCAAGAAGCCACGTCGGCGTTCCGAGAACCTCGACCCAGACATGGAGGCATAGATGCCGAAGTTCAAGCCCCACTCGGGGATGAAGAAGCGAGTCAAGCTCACCGGAAGCGGCAAGCTGCGTCGCGAGCAGACCAACCGTCGCCACCTGCTCGAGGTCAAGTCCTCGGCACGCAAGCGTCGGCTGGAAGGTTCGACCGACGTCGCCAAGGCGGACGTCCCGCGCGTGAAGAAGATGCTCGGTCTCTGACCGCGCCCCCGACATACCGAAAACTTTGAAGGAGAACTGAGATGGCACGCGTCAAGCGCTCTGTCAATGCACAGAAGAAGCGCCGCCAGACACTGGAGCGCGCTGCGGGCTACCGCGGTCAGCGTTCGCGGCTCTATCGCAAGGCCAAGGAGCAGGTCACCCACTCGCTCGTCTACTCCTACCGCGACCGCAAGGCGCGCAAGGGAGACTTCCGTCGGCTCTGGATTCAGCGCATCAATGCTGCCGTCCGCGCCGAGGGCATGACCTACAACCGCTTCATCCAGGGCCTCAAGGCCGCAGGTGTCGAGGTCGATCGCAAGATCCTCGCCGAGCTCGCGGTCAACGAGCCGGCAGCGTTCTCCGCGCTCGTCAAGACCGCGAAGGACAACCTTCCGGCCGACGTCAACGCGCCGAAGGACGGCGCCGCGGCCTGACCGCGGCACCCGTACGCAGTGGCGAGCACGCCCGGTGAGCTCACCGTCCGTTCCGGACGGGTCAAGCACATCAGGCGGCTCGCCACTCGTGCGTTTCGGGCCGAGACGGGGGAGTTCCTCGCTGAGGGCCCGCAGGCCGTGCGTGAGGCGTTGGCGGAGGTCGGCGCGACGGTCGAGATCTTCGCGACCCACACCGCGACGACCCAGCAGGGCGATCTGCTGGCCGCGGCCGAACGCTCGGACGTCCCTTGGCACGTGGTCGCAGACGATGTCGTCGAGGCGATCGCCGACACTGTCCAACCGCAAGGCGTCGTGGCGCGGTGCCGTATCCCGCAGGCTTCGTTGACTGCCTTTTTGGCGTCCGGCCCGACCTTCGTCGTGGTGTGCGCCGACATCCGCGATCCGGGCAACGCCGGAGCGGTGATCCGTTGCGCCGACGCGGCAGGAGCAGAGGGTGTCGTGTTCGTCGGCGACAGTGTTGATCCATACAACCCCAAGTCCGTGCGGGCTTCGGTCGGCAGCGTCTTCCACCTTCCGGTGATCACCGAACGTGACGTGCCCGTGGCCCTCGGAGCGTTGCGAGACGCCGGCCTTGCGCTGCTCGCTGCAGATGGCGGCGGCGATGTGACGTTGTTCGACGACGACCTGGATCTCGCTGCTCCCACGGCCTGGCTCATGGGTAACGAGGCGTGGGGGCTGCCGCAGACCACGCGCGAGCTGGCCGACCGGGTGGTGGCAGTACCAATATTTGGCCGGGCAGAGAGCCTGAATCTCGCCACCGCGGCGGCCGTGTGCCTGTACGCCACAGCCCGTGCTCGGGCGACTCGCTGAGAGTTGACTTGCCAAGGCTCGTTCTCCTAGCCGGTAGGTACTAGATTCACTATCCATGGATCTCGACGACTTCCCCGACGGCGTCATCATCGCCGGTCCCGACGGGACCGTGGAGTACGTCAACGAGCGGATCCGTGCCATGGCCCGCGCCGAGGGTGACGAGATGATCGGCATGCACCTGGACAAGGCCGTCCCGTTCGACGACTTGAGCGGCAACTCCTGGTACGACTGCACCCGTCCGTACGACGGCATCGCGACCCGGACGCGAATCTCGGAGCAGGCGTGGTGGTCGCCCAAGGGCAGCGAGTACCTGATCACCGCCTCCCTGGTCCGCAACAGCGCGGCCGGCCCCGTGTGCCGCGTGGTCGTCAGCGTGCGCAATGCCCGGGTGCGCAATCAACGCGATCGGGAGCGATCCGACCTCGTCGCCACCGTGGCGCACGAGCTCCGGTCCCCGCTCACGGGCATCAAGGGGTTCACCTCGACCCTGCTCACCAAGTGGGACAAGTTCTCGGACGAGCAGCGACAGCTCATGCTCGAGACGGTCGACGCCGATGCCGACCGGCTCAGCCGCCTGATCACCGAGCTGTTGGACGCAGCCCGCATCGATGCCGGTCGACTGACCCTGCGCCGTGGCCCGGTCAAGCTCGACGAAGTCGTGCGGCGGGTGCTCACCAATGTCTCGGGCGGCTCGGCCGAGCCGTTCGAGATGAGGATCGGCGACGATCTCGACCTCATCTGGGGCGACAGCGACCGCATCACCCAGGTCGTGACGAATCTGGTCGAGAACGCACTCCGCCATGGCTTCGGTCTGCGCGAGGTCGTCGTGCAGAACACTCAGCACGCCGACTTCAAGGGCGGGGTGTCGCTGCAGGTCCACGACAACGGCCCGGGGATTCCCGAGGAGATGAGACAACGGGTGTTCAGTCGGTTCTGGCGTTCGGGACCCGGCGCAGGCAGCGGCCTGGGCATGTACATCGTTCGTGGCATCGTCGAGGAGCACGGCGGGCGGATCGACATCCAAGAAGCAGAGGGCGGCGGGGCGCAGATTCGGGTCTGGTTCCCGATCAACGAGCCTGACTCGATGACCGGCTGAGTCGACACAGCTGGGACCGATAAACTCGAGGTCAACACCCCACCCGAGCTCTCCGGAAGGCCCGTATGTCCGCGCCCAACTCCTCGTACGACCCTGTGGAGGTCACTCCCTTGCGCGCCGACGAGGTCGAACGAATGCGAGACGAGGCCCTGGCGGCGATAGCCGCTGCCGACACGCTGGAAACGCTCAAGCAGGCCCGACTCGACCATGTCGGGGACCGTTCGCCGCTGGCCTTGGCCAATCGAGAGATCGGCGCATTGCCTCCGCAGGCACGCAAGGAGGCCGGACAGCGCGTCGGCCAGGCGCGTGGTGCGATCAACCAGGCCCTCGCCGCCCGAACTGCTCAGGTCGAGACCGAGGAAGAGGAGCGATCGCTGGTCACCGAGGCCGTCGACGTGACCCTGCCGTGGGACGTGACGCCCGTGGGTGCACGCCATCCGGTGACGATGATCCAGGAACATGTCGGCGACATCTTCGTCGCGATGGGTTGGGAGGTGGCCGAAGGGCCCGAGGTCGAGGCCGAGTGGCTCAACTTCGACGCGCTCAACCTCGGACCGGACCATCCCGCCCGGACGATGCAGGACACCTTCTGGGTGACCCCGGAGCGGGCCGCGATGGTCCTGCGCACCCACACCTCGCCGGTGCAGGCGCGCACGATGCTGACCCGTGAACCCCCGATCTATGTCGTGTGTCCCGGACGCGTCTATCGCACCGACGAGCTTGATGCCACCCACTCGCCGGTGTTCCACCAGGTCGAGGGCTTGGCGATCGACGAGGGCTTGTCGATGGCGCATCTCAAGGGAACGCTCGACCACCTCGCCAGGGCGATCTACGGAGATGGCATGACGACGCGATTCCGACCCTCGTACTTTCCGTTCACCGAGCCGAGCGCCGAGATGGACCTGTTGTGCTACGTGTGCCACAACGAGCCCGATGCCGTCGCGGATTGCCGCACCTGCAAGGGCGAGGGCTGGGTCGAATGGGGCGGATGCGGGGTGGTCAACCCTCGCGTGCTGATCGCCTGCGGTGTCGACCCAGATCGCTATTCCGGATTCGCGTTCGGCATCGGCCTGGATCGCACGATCACCTCGCGCTACGACATTGCCGACTTGCGTGACCTGTACGACGGCGACATTCGCTTCACCCAGCCGTTCGGAGTTGAGCTCTGATGCGGGTACCCGTGGAATGGCTGCGTGAGCTCGTCGGCCTGCCTGACTCAATCTCGACCGAACAGCTCGCTGCTCGGCTGACCCAGTTCGACCTCAAGCTCGAGGAGATCATCGGCGACGTCGTCACGGGTCCCCTGGTGGCAGGTCGCGTGCTGTCGCTGGACAAGGAACCGCAGAAGAACGGCAAGACGATCAACTGGTGTCGGGTCGACGTCGGCGCCGAGCACAACGACGCCGACGGTGGCCGCGGCATCGTGTGCGGTGCGCACAACTTCGTCGAGGGCGACCTGGTCGTGGTGTCGCTGCCCGGTGCTGTCCTGCCCGGCGGATTCGCCATCGCCGCGCGCAAGACCTACGGGCACATCTCCGACGGAATGATCTGCTCGGGCGCCGAGCTCGGCATCCCGGGCGACGCCGACGGCATCATCGTGCTGGACCCGGGCTCCGCGCTGCCGGGTGAGGATGCGATCGATCTGCTGGGGCTGGGAGCGGAGGTGCTGGACCTGGAGGTCAACCCCGATCGGGGCTACGCACTGTCCATGCGCGGCGTCGGGCGGGACACGGCCCTCGCGTACGGCCTCGACTTCGCCGATCCGGCCGACATCCGCGTGCCCAGCTCCGGCGAGGGCTACCCGATCCGGGTCGAGGACTCCGATGCGTGCCCGGTGTTCGCGGCGCGGGCCGTCACGGGGTTCGACCCCGCTCGGCCCACACCGCGGTGGATGGCTCAGCGCATCGAGCAGGCTGGCATGCGGTCGATCTCGCTGGCTGTCGACATCACCAACTACGTCATGCTCGAGCTGGGTCACCCGATCCACGGCTATGACCGGGCCACGTTGCAGGGCCCGATCGTCGTTCGTCGGGCGACCGCGGGGGAGAAGCTGACGACCCTCGACGGTGTCGTCCGCTCCCTGTCGGCCCAGGACACGGTGATCGTCGACGACCGTGGTCCGATCGGTCTGGCGGGTGTCATGGGAGGCGAGGAGACCGAGCTCTCGCGTGCCACGACCGACATCCTGATCGAGGCGGCGCACTGGAAGGCGCCGATGATCGCCCGTACGGCGCGGCTTCACAAGCTCCCCTCCGAGGCGTCCAAGCGTTACGAGCGAGGCGTGGATCCGGCCTTGCCGGCTCGTGCCGCCCAACGTGTCGCCGAGCTGCTCGCCGAGCATGGCGGGGGCTCGATCGACGAGGGCATGACGGTCGTCGGCTCGCCCGCCGGTCACGCCGCGGTCCGGATGGCAATCGACCTGCCGACGCGCGTGTCGGGTGTCGAGATCGACCCGACCACGGCCGTGCAGGCGCTGGAGGGCAACGGGTGCGAGGTGTCGCTCGATCACAGCTCGCTCACGGCGACACCGCCGAGCTGGCGCTTCGACATCAACGACCCCAACGACCTCGTGGAGGAGATTCTCCGGGTCGTGGGCTATGACCAGGTGCCGTCGGTCCTCCCGGTGGCCCCCGCTGGCCGCGGGCTCACCGTCGCACAGAAGCTGCGGCGCAGGGTCGGCATGGTGCTGGCAGGACAGGGGCTCACCGAGGTCCTGACCTTCCCCTTCGCGGGCGCCGGCGACTTCGACCGGCTCGGCCTCCCGGCCGATGACGTGCGACGCCAACAGGTGCTCCTGGAGAATCCGTTGTCCGCCGAAGAACCCGGCATGACGACCACCCTGTTGACCGGTCTGCTTCGCAGCCTGGTTCTGAACGTCGGGCGCGGTCACGCCGACGTGCATCTCGTCGAGAGCGGGCGGGTGTTCCTGCCCCGCGCCGGTGGGGCGGAGGCGCCGATCTACGGCGTCGACCGTCGGCCGTCGGCCGAACAGATCGCTGCTCTCGAGGCCGCGCTGCCGGACCAGCCGCACCACGTCGGACTCGTGATGAGCGGTGAGCTGGTCCGATCTGGCTGGGCGGGCTCGGGGCGACAAGCCATGTGGGGTGACGCGATCGCGGTGGTGCAGCGACTCGCGGACGTGCTCCACATCGAGGTCGAGGTGCAGCAGGCGCAGATCATGCCGTGGCATCCAGGCCGGTGTGCAGCCGTCCTGCTTGACGGCCGGGTCATCGGGCACGCCGGCGAGCTGCATCCCCGCGTGCTCAAGGCGTACGGATTGCCCGCGGGGGTCGTGGCTGCCGAGGTCGATCTCGACGCGTTGATCGAGGCGTCCCCCGAGGTCGGTCCGCGACCGGAGTTCTCGTCGTTCCCGGTGGCCAAGGAAGATCTGGCCCTGATCGTCGACGACACCGTCCCGGCCTCGGCAGTGCACGACGCGCTGGCCGCTTCGAGCCCGCTGATCGAGTCGGTGCGCCTGTTCGACGTCTATGTCGGCGACCAGGTCCCGGCGGGCAAGAAGTCGCTGGCCTTTGCGCTGCGGCTCCGTGCCCCCGACCGGACCCTGGCGGATGAGGAGATCCGGACGGCCCGAGAAGCCGCCGTCGCGGCGGCCGGCTCGAGCCAGGGAGCCAGTCTTCGCGCCTGACTCATGTGACGGGTGGCCAGTCGCAGGACGGCCTGCAGGGGGGCGGCAGGCGGTGCTGCGGTGCCGGAAGAGATCAGAACGTGACAGCGGGCGGGACCTGCTGGCCGTCGGGAGCTGCATAGAACTCTCGCGCGCCTACGCCGGCGACACCGGCGAACAGCAGCCAGGGGATCGTGCGGACCAGCCTGTTGAGCGTGGAGACCGCGTCGTTGTAGTACTGGCGAGCGAACGAGATCTTGTTCTCGGTGTCGGAGAGCTCGGTCTGCAGTGCCTGGAAGTTGGCTGACGCCCTGAGGTCGGGGTACGCCTCAGCGACAGCCAGAACGTCGATGATCGCGTGGTCGAGCGTGGCCTCGGCGGCGGCCTTCTCGGCAACCGTGCCGCTCTTCGCGGCGTTCGCGGCGCCAGCGCGCGCCGCCGTCACGGTCTCGAAGACGCCCTTTTCGTGCTCGGCGTACCCCTTGACGGTGTTGACCAGGTTGGGGATCAGGTCGGCGCGACGGGTCAGCTGGACGTCGATCCCGCCCAGCGCCTCCTGCGCACCGATGTCGACTCGGCGCAGGCGGTTGAATGCGTAGACCGCGAACAGGCCAAGGGCGATCAGTACGGCCAGAATGATCCAGAGCATGGGTTCTCCTCGTTGGGATGGGTGCTGCGGGAACGTATCGGAACTACCAAGAACCTCCTCCACCACCTCCTCCGCCACCGCCCCCTCCTCCACCACTCGAGGATGACGAGGACTGGGTAGCCGAATAGGCGCTGATCGATGATGCCAGAGAGGAATCGAGACCAGAGAATGCGTCGTGCTGCGTCATGCCGTGGGTGGTTGAACCGGCGTCGCTGCCCCCGGAGTACCAGAGCGGGACGGGTGCCGGAGCGCCAGTGGTGATCTCGTACTTCCGGGCCCAGCGGTCGGCACAGTCGAAGGCGACGGCGTAGGGGATGAACGCCGTGTAGAGATCCCGCTCGCCGCTGAACTCGAAGCGGCTCTCGGCCGAGTCTGTCGAGAGCAGTTGCTGGAAGCCGCCGGCGCGGGACCACAGGTCGCGGCCGAGCGCCGTGCGCCGGGTGCCGACTCCGGCGGTCATCAGGCCGATGCCCCCGATCACGAACGCCCCTAGGGGCAACAGGTACATCGAAACCGCGGGGTGGAAGAAGATCGCCGTGACGCCGAGGAGGATCGCGGCCCCGATGACAGCCAACCTAGCGAGGCTCTCCGAGCGAGCCTTCCGCTGCGCCCCGGCTCCTTCGGCCCACGCGCTGACGCGAGCCCCCAGGCCAGCCTGCACGGTCTGCAGCTGCTGACCCGACGGGACCGACGAGGGGCTTGAGGTGAAGATCGATCCGGGTTCGGTCACGCCGAGCGACTCGCCGACGAAGCGGGTGATGTCGTCGGTACCCGACCACGCGGAGGCGTCACCGATACCGGCGACGGTCCACGAGCGGTCGCCGCGTCGGGTCAGCGTCGTCAGCCCCTGCTCGGCCTGATAGAGCATCGTGGCGACCAGGCCGCGACGAGGAACGGTCTCGCTCGTCAGGTACGCCGTCTGCACCGGACCGAGTCCTCGCGGCGGCTCATACATCACCGGGTAGCCCGGCTCATCCTCGCGAGACCGGTGATCGAGGCGATACCCAAGCAGCAGGGCACCGAGGGCAATCGCGAGAACGACACCGAGTCCGGTGACGCTGTCGCCGAGGGCGCGGTCGGCACCGATCGACCAGGGCACGGTCTCGCGATCCGGGGTCTTGATCGGGAGGCCGATCCGCACGGTCACGGGGGTGCGGGGAGGAAGGTTGCCAGTCTCGACGGTGACCTGGTCGGTTCCTTCGCCGGCGACGTCGCACGCGTCACCGCCGCCCACACCCGACGTGCACTGGACCTTGCCGGACTTGACCGGCAGGTTGACAGTGACGCTCGATCGGTCGATGTCCATCTGCCATCCCTGCGCCACGACGTTCCAGTAGAACGCCGACGAGCCGGGTCGATCGTCGGTCCAGCTCGACGAGGAGAAGTCACCCTGCCCGACCGTGCTGGGCGCGACCGCACCGTCGATCTGGTAGACGATCGTGTAGACGTGCGTGCCGGCGGAGACGAACGAGTCCGGATCGCCGATCTTGGCCACGCGGAGGTGCCGGCCCAGCTGCCAGTCCAGCTCGTACGGCACGCTGAGGCCGTCGAGCTCGACCGAGATGTTCTTTGGCTTGAGTCGGACGTGCTTGTCGCTGGGGTCGGCAAGGTCCCAGAACCGAAAGATGCCGTGCCGGCCCACCGGGAACTCGGTCGTGATCTGCTCCTTCGCGACCAGGTTGCCGCGATCGAGAAGCGTGTACGTCGCGGTGTAGTCCGTGATGCGCACGGGATCCGGCCCGGTTGCGGTCGGCGTCGTCGGCACCAGCGCCACCAAGGCCGGGATGAGCACGACTCCAGCAGTCGCGACCAGTGCCACGACACGCAGGCCGATCCGTCTCATGGGTGCATCCTAGGGGCCGGTGAGACATCCAGGACTGGGCTTGAGCCGGACCCGGCTGCAATAAATTGCGAAGCCATGCAAGAATGGGAGACATGTCCAAAGTTCTCACCAGCCTGCCCACCGGCGAACGCGTCGGCATAGCCTTCTCCGGAGGTCTCGACACCTCGGTCGCCGTCGCTTGGATGCGCGACAAGGGCGCGATTCCCTGCACCTACACCGCCGACATCGGTCAGTACGACGAGCCGGACATCGCTTCGGTGCCGAATCGGGCCACCGCTTACGGCGCAGAGATCGCCCGCCTGATCGACTGCCGGGCTGCGCTGGTCGAGGAGGGTCTTGCCGCCGTGACCTGCGGTGCGTTCCACATCCGCTCCGGCGGACGGGCCTACTTCAACACCACTCCCTTGGGACGTGCCGTCACGGGCACGCTGCTGGTCCGCGCGATGCTCGAGGACGACGTCCAGATCTGGGGCGACGGCTCGACGTTCAAGGGCAACGACATCGAGCGGTTCTATCGCTATGGACTTCTGGCCAACCCGCACCTGCGGATCTACAAGCCCTGGTTGGACGCTGACTTCGTGCACGAGCTGGGCGGTCGCAAGGAGATGAGCGAGTGGCTCGTGGAGCACGACCTGCCGTACCGCGACAGCACCGAGAAGGCCTACTCGACCGATGCCAACATCTGGGGCGCGACCCACGAGGCCAAGACGCTGGAGCACCTCGACACCAGCCTGGAGACCGTCGAGCCGATCATGGGCGTCAAGTTCTGGGACCCCGAGGTCGAGATCGCGACCGAGGACGTCACGATCGGGTTCGAACGTGGCTGGCCGGTCTCGATCAACGGGAAGTCGTTCGGCTCGGACGTGTCGTTGGTCCATGAGGCCAACACGATCGGAGGGCGGCACGGGCTGGGCATGTCCGACCAGATCGAGAACCGCATCATCGAAGCCAAGAGTCGCGGCATCTACGAGGCGCCGGGTCTGGCCCTGCTGCACATCGCCTACGAACGACTGGTCAATGCGATTCACAATGAGGACACCCTCGCCAGCTACCACGACGACGGGCGCCGGCTCGGCCGATTGATGTATGAGGGGCGGTGGCTGGACCCCCAGGCGTTGATGATCCGTGAGTCACTGCAGCGCTGGGTCGGCTCAGCGGTCACCGGATCGGTCACGTTGCGGCTTCGCCGCGGGGAGGACTACTCGATCCTGGACACGCAGGGGGCTGGATTCAGCTATCACCCCGACAAGCTGTCCATGGAGCGCACGGTCGACTCGGCGTTCGGTCCCGGAGACCGGATCGGTCAGCTCACGATGCGCAACCTGGACATCGCCGACTCGCGTGCCAAGCTCGAGCAGTATGCGGCGTTGGGCATGATCGGCGCGTCGCACACCGAGCTGATCGGAGCGATGGAGCCCGGCGGCGCCGAGGCAATCGCCTCGCGTGGTGCCTCTCCCGACGAGGAGGAGCAGGCGCTGGACTTCGCGGCGATGGAGTTCGGCACAGATTGATCCCGGACCGGGGGAGACCCTCGGACCACAACTCTGCAAAGGTGGAGAGATGACCACGATCACCGCAGCCGTCGCCGGCGCGAGCGGGTACGCCGGGGGCGAGGTGCTGCGCCTGTTGCTGTCCCACCCCGACATCGAGATCGGCGCGCTCACCGCGGCCTCCAGCGCCGGGACGCCGCTCGGCGCACATCATCCACACCTGCTTCCGCTGGCCGACCGGATGCTGCAACCCACGACGAGCGAGACCCTGGCGGGTCACGATGTCGTGTTCCTCGGCCTTCCGCACGGTCAGTCGGGAGCGGTTGCGGCCCAGCTCGGGCCCGACGTCCTGGTGATCGACTGTGGAGCAGACTTCCGGCTGACCTCCGCGGCCGACTGGACCGAGTTCTACGGCGGCGAGCACGCCGGAACCTGGCCGTACGGACTCCCCGAGCTCATGGTCGGAGTGGGACGGCAGCGTGAAGCTCTCCGGGGGGTCAAGCGCATAGCGGTCCCGGGCTGCAACGTCACGGCGATCACGCTGGGGATTCAGCCCGCGGTGGCCGCCGGTCTCGTGGAGTCGCTGGACCTCGTGGCGGTGCTCGCGAACGGATACTCCGGCGCGGGCAAGGCGGCCAAGACCCATCTGATGGCTGCCGAAGGCCTGGGCGCTGCCTCGGCATACGGGGTTGGCGGCACCCACCGTCACGTTCCCGAGATCATGCAGAATCTGCGGGCGGCCGGCGCTGGTGAGGTCTCGATCTCCTTCACTCCCACGCTGGTGCCGATGGCCCGGGGCATTCTCGCCACGACAACTGCCAAGATCAGCGACGGGGTCGATCTGACCATGGTGCGGGCCGCGTACGAAGCGGTGTACGCCGACGAACCGTTCATCCACCTGCTGCCCGAGGGACAGTGGCCGACCACGGCCGCGACGCTCGGCGCGAACTCCGCGCAGGTCCAGTTCGCGATCGATGCTCGGGCTCGACGTCTGGTCGTGGTGTCCGCGATCGACAACCTGGTCAAGGGCACCGCTGGCGGAGCAATCCAGTCCATGAACCTCGCCCTGGGTCTCGACGAGACCATGGGACTCTCAACGATCGGAACGGCGCCATGACCCATGCCAACCTGACCGCACGTTCCGGCAGGATCCCGGCATGAGCGTCACAGCAGCCAAGGGATTCACCGCAGCAGGCGTCGCCGCCGGGTTGAAGGGGACCGGCGCGCCGGACGTCGCGGTGGTCGTCAACACGGGTCCGACCAAGACCGCTGCCGCAGTCTTCACCAGCAACCGGTGCAAGGCCAACCCGGTTCTCTGGAGCGAGGAGGCGATCAAGAGCGGATCGGCGGTCGCCGTCGCGATCAACTCCGGTGGTGCCAACTGCTACACCGGTCCGGAGGGCTTCACCACGACTCATCAGACTGCGGAGACCGTGGCCGCGGCACTGGGTGCCGGCGCCATCGACGTCCAGATCTGCTCGACCGGGCTGATCGGCCTGCTCAACGATCGTGAGGCGCTGCTCTCCGGCGTACGCTCTGCCCTGGACTCCCAGAGCCCCGACGGCGGGCACGCCGCCGCAACGGCGATCATGACGACAGACTCAGTGGCCAAGGAGGCCGTCGCTCAAGGTGACGGCTGGACGATCGGGGGGATGGCCAAGGGCGCTGGCATGCTGGCACCAGCTCTGGCGACGATGCTCGTGGTCATCACGACCGACGCCGACGTCGACCCCGCCACCGCCGACGCGGCGCTGCGGGCAGCAACGGCGCAGACCTTCGACCGGCTGGACTCGGACGGCTGCCAGTCGACCAACGACACGGTGCTGCTGATGGCCAGCGGCGCCGCCGGCACGACCCCAGACTCCGCAGCGTTCACCGATGCCGTGACGGCGGTCTGTCGAGATCTGGCGATGCAGCTGCTGGCGGACGCCGAGGGAGCGGACCACGAGATCGCGATCGAGGTGATCAATGCTGCGAGCGTCGACGAGGCGCTCGAGGTCGGTCGCTCGGTGGCCCGCAGCAATCTGTTCAAGTGCGCGATCTTCGGCAAGGACCCCAACTGGGGCCGCATCCTGGCCTCGGTCGGGACGACGCAAGCGACGTTCGATCCGGGTGATCTGGATGTGTCCCTCAACGGTGTCTGGGTCTGCCGGCAGAGCGGCCCGGGGGAGTCGCCGGACGGGATCGACCTCTCCGAGCGGGCCGTGTCGGTGACGATCGATCTCAAGTCAGGCTCGGCAACGGGCACCATCTGGACCAACGACCTGACCCAGGCGTACGTCCACGAGAATTCGGCGTACTCCTCATGAGCGAAGACCTGAACACTCCCGACGAGTGGCACCCCGCAGACTGGAAGAAGGCGACCGACAAGGCCGCCACCCTTGCCCAGGCCCTGCCGTGGCTGAAGAAGTACCACGGCAAGGTCGTGGTGGTGAAGTACGGCGGCAACGCCATGACCGACGAGACCCTCAAGCACGCCTTCGCCGAGGACATCGTGTTCCTCCGGATGGCCGGCTTCAAGCCTGTCGTGGTGCACGGTGGGGGCCCGCAGATCAGTGCGATGCTCGACAGGCTCGACATCGAGTCGGAGTTCCGCGGTGGGCTGCGGGTGACGACGCCCGAGACGATGGACGTCGTTCGCATGGTGCTGACCGGTCAGGTCGGGCGCGAGCTCGTGGGCCTGCTGAACCAGCACGGTGAGCTCGCGGTGGGTCTGTCAGGTGAGGACGGTGGCCTGTTCACGGCCCAGAAGACCATGCCGGTGATCGACGGGGTCGAGACGGACATCGGCCTGGTCGGCGAGGTCGTCGACGTACGACCCGAGGCTGTTCAGGATCTGATCGACGCAGGCCGCATCCCGGTCGTCTCGACGGTTGCGCCGGACGCGAGCGGTCAGGTCCACAACGTCAATGCGGACACCGCTGCGGCAGCGCTCGCGGTTGCGCTGGGCGCCGAGAAGCTCCTGGTCCTGACCGACGTCGAGGGGCTGTACGCCGATTGGCCCAACAGCTCGGATGTCATCGGCGAGATCAGCCCCGAGTCACTCGCGGAGATCATCCCGAGCCTCTCGACCGGAATGATCCCCAAGATGACGGCCTGCCTCAAGGCAGTGCAGGAAGGGGTCAAGCGCGCGACGGTGATCGATGGCCGGGAGCCGCATGCTGTCCTGCTGGAGATCTTCACCGACGAAGGCGTCGGCACGCAGGTCGTGCCGGGCGTCGAGACCCGCATCCGCACCGCGCTGTACGCCACGAGCGTCGACAAGAAGGGTTCGGCATGAGCGACTGGGTCACGCGCTACGAGGGTGCGGTGATGAACACCTTCGGCACCCCGGCTCGTCTGCTGGTCAAGGGTGACGGAGCCTACGTCTGGGACGACGAGGGCACCCGCTACCTCGACCTGCTGGCCGGCATCGCGGTCAACGCCCTGGGGCACGCCCATCCGGCGATCATCGAGGCCGTCACGACGCAGCTGTCGACGCTGGGACACACCTCCAACATCTTCGCGACTGCACCCCAGATCGGCCTCGCCGAGAAGCTCGTCGAGCTGCTCGGTCACGACGCACGCGTGTTCTTCACGAACTCCGGGGCAGAGGCCAATGAAGCCGCGTTCAAGGTCACCCGCCGCACCGGACGCACCAAGGTCGTCGTGGCGGAGGGCTCGTTCCACGGCCGCACGATGGGTGCGCTGGCCCTGACCTCCAAGGAGGCGTATCGCGCACCCTTCGAGCCGTTGCCGGGTGACGTCAGCTGGGTTCCGTACGGCGACTCGGCGGCGCTGGAGGCCGCAGTCGATGACACGGTCGCGGCGGTCCTGCTCGAGCCGATCCAGGGCGAGGCCGGCGTCGTCGTGCCGCCCGAAGGCTATCTGCAGGCCGCGCGAGACATCACGTCCAGGCACGGTGCCCTGCTGTGGTTCGACGAGGTGCAGACCGGCATGGGTCGAACGGGTGCCTGGTTCGCTCACACCGCCTCGGGTGTCGTTCCCGATCTCATGACACTCGCGAAGGGGCTCGGCGGCGGTATCCCGATCGGCGCCTGCCTCGCTGTCGGTGACGCCGCTGTTTTGCTGCAACCCGGCAACCACGGCACCACGTTCGGTGGCAACGCCGTCGCAACGGCTGCTGCCCTCGCCGTCATCGCCACGATCGAGTCCGAAGGCCTGTTGGAGCACGTGACGACGATGGGTGATCAGATCAGGCGCGGGCTGGCCGACCACCCGCTCGTCGCGGAGGTCACCGGGCGCGGCCTCCTGGTGGGCATCGTGCTGGAGCGGCCTGTCGCCGCCGAGGCGCAGAAGGCAGCCCTTGCGGCCGGCCTGATCCTCAACAACGCCACGCCGGATCGGCTCCGGCTGGCACCGCCGCTCATCCTCAGCGAGGCCCAGGCCGCAGATGCCGTCGCGGCCCTGCGGATGGTGCTCGACGAGGTGGGGACATGACCGTCAGGCATTTCCTGCGGGACGACGACCTCAGTCCGGCCGAGCAGGCCGAGGTGCTGGTGCTTGCCGCCGCGATCAAGGCCGATCCGTACGCACACAAACCGCTGGCAGGCCCGCAGACCGTCGCGGTGCTCTTCGACAAGGCCTCGACCCGCACCCGTGTCTCGTTCGGCGTCGGCATCGCTGACCTCGGCGGCAGTCCGCTGATCCTCGACACCGTGACGACCCAGGGCGCGCGGGGGGAGTCGATTCCCGACACGGCACGGGTTTTGGGCCGCATGACCAGTGCGATCGTGTGGCGGACCTATGCCCAGACTGGCTTGGAGCAGATGGCGTCCAACGCAGGCGTCCCGGTGATCAATGCTCTGAGCGACGACTTCCACCCGTGTCAGATCCTTGCCGACTGGCAGACCGTCATCGAGCACAAGGGGACACTGGCGGGGCTGACCGTCGCGTACCTGGGTGACGGGGCGAACAACATGGGCCACTCCTACCTGCTGGGCGGCGCGACGGCCGGCATGCACGTGCGCATCGGGGCGCCGGTCGGCTACCAGCCAGATCCGGTCATCGTCGCCGATGCCGAGAAGATCGCGGGGGACACCGGTGGTTCGATCTCGGTGACGGCCGATCCCTCTGAGGCTCTGGCTGGAGCGGACGTCGTCATCACCGACACGTGGATCTCGATGGGGCAGGAGACCGAGAAGGAGCAGCGCCTGGCGCTGTTCGGTGACTTCTCGATCACGGAGCAGGCGCTCGTCGGGGCCGCACCGGACGCCATCGTGCTGCACTGCCTCCCGGCCTACCGCGGCCTGGAGATCTCCTCGGACGTCCTCGATGGCCCCCAGAGCGTCGTGTGGGACGAGGCAGAGAACCGCCTGCACGCCCAGAAGGCGCTGCTGGTGTGGTTGCTGGCCCGGTCTTCGGAGTCGACATGACGATCCCGGCGACCAAGGCGGCACGCCAGCAGCTGATCGTCGAGCTGCTCGGGCGCCAGCTCGTGCGATCACAGGGCGACCTGGCCGATCTGCTGGACTCGTACGGCGTCAACGCGACGCCGTCGACGATCTCGCGCGACCTGGTCGAGCTGGATGCGGTGCGGGTTCGGCACCCGGACGGTGGACTGGTCTACGCGGTACCTGCCGAGGGCGGCGACCGCACACCTCGCCCGGCCGAGGACAGCGCCTCCGCCCAAGCACGTCTGGCCCGGATCGTCCGCGAGCTTCTCGTGACGGCCGAGGCCTCGGCGAATCTGGTCGTTCTGCGCACGCCGCCGGGCGCCGCGCAGTATCTCGCCTCCTCGATCGACCACGCGGCCCAGACCGATCTGCTCGGCACGATCGCCGGCGACGACACCGTCATGCTGATCTGCCGTGACCCGCTCGGCGGTGCGGCTCTTGCCCACCGGTTCGCCACCCTCGCCGCATCGCCTCCGAAGGAGCCCACCACATGACTTCCCCCGAGACGCCGACCTCCCGCACCGGGCTGTGGGGTGGCCGATTCGCCTCCGGTCCCTCACCCGAGCTGATCGAGCTGTCCCGATCGACCCACTTCGACTGGCGGCTCGCACCGTACGATCTGGCCGGCTCTCGTGCGCATGCCGGCGTTCTGCAGGCGGCGGGCCTGCTGAGTCGGGAGGATCTGACCGACCTGCTGGCCGGCATCGACGCGCTCGCGGCCGACGTGGAGTCCGGTTCGTTCGTCGCGCAGCCCGACGACGAGGACGTCCACTCGGCGCTCGAGCGCGGTCTGCTCGAGCGGCTCGGGCCGGTCCTGGGCGGTCGGCTTCGTGCCGGCCGATCCCGCAACGACCAGGTCGCGACGCTGTTCAAGATGTACCTGCGCGATCACGGCCGGTCGATCTCGGACCTGGTGCAGGGGTTGGTCGAGGCGCTCGCGGCGCAGGCAGAGGCACATCTGGGAGTTGCGATGCCCGGTCGCACGCACCTGCAGCACGCTCAACCCGTGCTGCTGTCGCATCATCTGCTGGCTCACGCATGGCCGCTGGTGCGTGACCTGGACCGGCTCGCCGAATGGGACGCCCGGGTCGCGGCCGATTCGCCCTACGGCTCCGGTGCACTGGCCGGCTCCTCGCTGGGTCTGGATCCCGAACGGGTGGCGGCCGACCTCGGGTTCACCGGTTCGACGCCCAACTCGATCGATGGCACCGCCGCACGCGACTTCGTCGCCGAGTTCGCGTTCGTGACAGCGCAGATCGGCATCGACGTCTCCCGCCTGGCCGAGGAGATCATCATCTGGAACACCAAGGAATTCGGCTTCGTCACCCTCCATGACGGCTACTCCACGGGTTCGAGCATCATGCCGCAGAAGAAGAATCCAGACATCGCCGAGCTGGCGCGCGGCAAGTCCGGACGCCTGATCGGCAACCTCACGGGGCTCCTTGCAACTCTCAAGGCGCTGCCGCTGGCCTACAACCGCGACCTGCAGGAGGACAAGGAGCCGGTGTTCGACTCGATCGACACCCTCGAGGTGCTCCTACCAGCCTTCACCGGGATGGTCGCGACGACGACGTTCGACACCGAGCGCATGGAGTCGTTGGCCCCGCGGGGATTCGCTCTGGCGACGGACATCGCCGAGTGGCTCGTCCGCGAGGGCGTGCCGTTCCGCGAGGCCCACGAGCTCTCGGGGGCCTGCGTCCGGGCCTGCGAGGAGCGCGAGGTCGAGCTGTGGGACCTGAGCGACGATGAGTTCTCGGCCATCTCGCCGGCGCTCACTCCCGCGGTCCGCGAGGTGCTGACGGTGGAAGGCTCACTGTCCTCACGCGACTCCCGCGGTGGCACGGCGTTGGTACGGGTCAGCGAACAGCTCGTCGAGCTGCGCAGCCGGCTCGGCAACCGTTGAGGCGATGATCGTCGACGTCGTTGCCAACGCCCGCAGTCTCCTGGGGGGCGTCCTGCACGGCCACGGTGTCGCCGTCCGCATCACGGAGGTCGAGGCATACGGAGGGATCCACGATCCTGCCTCCCACGCCTACACGCGCACTGCCCGCTCGGAGATCATGTACGGCGATCCGTGGCGGCTGTACGTGTATCGGTCCTATGGCATCCACCTCTGCGCCAACGTCGTGACGGGACCGACCGAGACCGCGTCGGCGGTGCTGATCCGCGCTGGTGAGGTCGTGGAGGGCATCGAGCTCGCCCAGCAGCGTCGGCCGGCCGTCGCGGCGGTCTCACTGGCGCGTGGACCCGGCAACCTGGCTCGCGCGCTGGGGCTCACGCTCGACGACCTCGGCACCTACCTGCTGGGGGCTGATGGCGTACGGCTGGAGATGTCACCCGGCGAGCCGGAGATCAGCGCGGGACCGCGGGTTGGCGTGTCCAGGGCCGCCGACGTGCCATGGCGCTTCTGGGTCACCGGCGATCCCACCGTCTCGTCGTACAGACGCAGCCCCCGCGCCTGACTCCCGTCCAGATCAGCCGCAGATCGGGCTGTCGGCAGGATCTGGGACCGCGCACACACCGTCGTCGCAGGCCGGTCCGTCACCGCCGACGATCTCCAACGGCTCGGTCATGAGCCAGCCCCGGCCTTCTGCAGGATGTCGAGGAAGGCGGCCGGATCCTGCGCGCCCGAGACGCCGAACCTGCCGTCGACGACGAAGAACGGCACGCCGCTGATGCCGTACTCATAGGCCTGGTCCTTGTCCGCCTCCACGGCGGGCAGGAACTGGCCGGACGTCATCGCCTCGACTGCCTCGGCTCGATCCAGTCCGATCTCCTCGGCCAGATCCGCCAGGTCGTCGATCCGGCCCACGTGCCGACCTTCCTCGAAGTAGGCCGCGAGCAGCCGTTCCTTCATGTCGAGCTGGCGGCCCTTGGCTTTGGCGTGGTGCAGCAGCTCGTGGGCCTTCACCGTGTTGGTGTGCTGGAGTGCGTCAAAGTCGTACGACAGGCCCTCCGTGGTCGCGAGCTGGGTCATCTGCTCGAGCATCCGGGTGACCTGTTCGGCAGGCATCCCCTTGTGACGCACCAGGAAGTCGACCTCCGTCCCGTCGAAGTCGACCGGGGTGTCTGGCGCCAGCTCGAATGAGTGGTACTCGACCGCGACCTCACCGCCCGCCTCGGTGTACTGCGTGGCAGCGGCTTCGAAGCGCCGCTTGCCGACGAAGCACCACGGGCACGCGATGTCCGACCAGATGTCCACCTTCACCGTCTTGTTCACGGCGGGTGCAACGCCATCTGGACCGCCCGGTATTCCGTTTCCCGCCGGTACGACAACAGCGGTACGCTTTTGTCATGACAATTGCCGTCGCGTACCGCCCCGACGAGTTCGGGCGCGCAGCCCTCGACTGGGCCGCTGCAGAGGCGCGTTCCAGGGATGAGTCGCTGCTCATCATCAACGTCCACCGACTCGAGCCACGGCTGGACCCCGGCCACGCCCGGGGCCGACACGTCCAGGCGATCACTGACTCGCTGGCCGTGGACAAGGTGCCGTTCGAGGTCCGCCAGGTCGAGGGCGAGGACATCTCCGGCACGGTGCTGTTCGAAGCCGAGCAGGCATCGGCAACCCTCATCGTCATCGGCGTGCGTCAACGCAGCCCGGTCGGGAAGGCCCTCATGGGCAGCGTCGCGCAACAGATCCTGCTGGATTCGCCCGTCCCAGTCGTCGCAGTCAAGCCCTGACGGGCCGGGGCGCCACGCTAAGGTCGCCCTGCATCCCCTGACTCGAAGGACTGGCCCGTGACCCACGTACTGGACGACCTCGACGCGCGAGGACTGATCGCGCACTCGACGGACCGTGACGCGCTGCGCGCGGAGCTGTCAGCGGGGCCGATCACCTACTACGTGGGGTTCGACCCGACGGCACCGAGCCTTCACATCGGCAATCTGCTGCAGATCCTCACCGCCCGGCGGATCCAGGCGGCCGGTCACCGACCGCTGATGCTGGTCGGGGGTTCGACGGGTCTGATCGGTGATCCCAAGGAAGCCGGCGAGCGGATCATGAACACCAAGGAGACCGTGGGGGAGTGGGTCGACACGATTCAAAGCCAGGTCTCCCGGTTCGTGGAGTTCGGCGGGGATCATGGCGCGACCGTCGTCAACAACCTGGACTGGACGGCCGGGCTCAGCACGATCGACTTCTTGCGCGACATCGGCAAGCACTTCCCGGTCAACAGGATGCTGGCCCGCGACGTGGTCAGCAGCCGACTGGAGTCGGGCATCAGCTACGCCGAGTTCAGCTATGTCCTGCTGCAGTCCATGGACTACCTCGAGCTGCATCGCCGGTACGGGTGTGTTCTGCAGACCGGTGGCAGTGACCAGTGGGGCAACATCACCGCCGGCGTCGAGCTCGTCCGACGCGCGGACGGAGCGAAGGTTCACGCCCTCGCCACTCCGCTCATCACCAAGGCCGACGGCACGAAGTTCGGCAAGACCGAGTCGGGAACGGTGTGGCTGGATCCCGGGCTCACCAGCCCGTACGCGTTCTACCAGTCGTGGATCCAGGCCGAGGACTCCAAGGTGATCGAGTACCTGCGCCAGTTCACCTTCCTGGAGCTGGACGAGATCGCCCAGATCGAAGCCGAACATGTCGACAAGCCAGGCCTGCGTGGTGCTCAGCGCCGGCTGGCAGCCGAGGTCACGACGATCGTGCACGGGTCAGCCGAGGCCGATGCGGCGGAGCTGGCCTCGCGTGCGCTGTTCGGCCGGGGCGAGCTGGTCGATCTGCCCGAGCCGACCTTGGCGTCGGCGTTGCGGGAAGCGGGGGCCGTCGATCTCATCGCCAGCGACCGACCGACCGTCGTGGATGCCCTGGTGGCCACCGGACTCGTCGACAGCAGATCCGCAGCGCGGCGAGCCGTCACCGAAGGCGGTGCCTACGTCAACAACCAACGCATCTCAGACCCCGATCTGGAGTTGTCCGATGCAGTCCTCCTGCACGGCAGATGGGCGGTCCTCCGCAAGGGGAAACGCTCGATCTCGGGCGTGTCGGTGTCCTGAACCCCGTCATTTCAGCGGTTGAGAACCGTGTGACGTGGACCATACTGAGCCGATTTGACGAAGCGGGAAAGGCCCCCGTAATGTTCTTCTTGTTGGACAGCACGGCGGAGCGAAAGGCCAAGCGGCCGGTCGCTCGGAGCTTCCAGCCAGCTCAACCGAAACGGTCAACGGCACGGCGCCTCAGCAACACGAGGCTCCCGGAGACGGACCGCGGATAACGGGGGCTGAATCATGGTGACCGACCCGGGTTTGACCGGTGAAAACGAACCATGTAAGTTAGACGAGTTGCCCCAAGGCGGAGACCGAAAGGTCGAAGTTGAGGTGAGCGTCTGATCCTTGAGAACTCAACAGTGTGCCAAAAGTCGACGAGATTAATTAGTAATACCCCGTCGAGACCAATCGGAGAGCTTCGGCTCGCCGAGAAGATCGATGGAATCAATTCCGACAATTTATTTGTCAGCAAATAGTTTGTCAGAGTCGAACTGAAGTTGTGAACTGCTGGCCCTCGGGTCAGTGCACTTTCAACGGAGAGTTTGATCCTGGCTCAGGACGAACGCTGGCGGCGTGCTTAACACATGCAAGTCGAGCGGTAAGGCTCCTTCGGGAGTACACGAGCGGCGAACGGGTGAGTAACACGTGAG
>NZ_JBAVDI010000034.1:0-47113 GCF_049587115.1 Aeromicrobium sp. | reverse complement strand
CGTCCTCGCGGCGTACGCGCCGCTCGTCCTCGCCGTCGGGTGGGCTGACTCCAGCTTCACGTGGTTGTGGGTCGCCTACGGCGGCTTCATCGCCGCGCGACTGGTCACGCTGTGGCTGAGACAGCGGGGCACGGTGTGGATGGTCCTCGGCACCACCCGATCGCCGAACTGAGGCTACTTCTTTGCGAGGAAGCCGACCAACGTCCAATCAGGCTGTTCGAACTGCGCCGCACCGTAGTTGACGAGCCCCTCGCGTACACCCACCGCGATCGGCGTCACCGCCAGCGGGAGGACGGTGGGATCCTCGGCCAGCCTCTTGTCGAGCTTGGTGATCCGTGTGAACCTCAGCTGCTCGTCCAACGTCTTGATCGTGACGTCCCACCCCTTGCCGATCTCATCCCGCCCGATGCCGGTGAAGTTCTGGGTGGAGTCGACAGGGTAGAACTGCGCCTTGGCGGGGCCGACCGGGAACGGCGACGCCTGCCGGACGAATGTCACGAGGTCGAAGTCGAGCGGGATGATTCGTCGGTCGAAGAACTTCTCGGCCGGGACTGTCTCCAGCTTGACCTCGATGCCGACCTTGCCCAGATCGGCGACGATGCGCTTGGCCCGGTCGCTGTTGCGAGGGGTCTGGGCCGGGACCGGCATCGTCAAGGTCAGCGACTTGCCTTTCCGCTTGCGAGCGCCGTCGGGTTCCTCGACCCATCCAGCCTTCGTCAGCAGGTCGGCAGCCTTCTTCGGGTCGTAGGCGAGCTTCCCTGAAGAATCGACATAGCCCAGCTGGCCCGGCACCAGGATGACGCTGCCGAGTGGCTCGGCCGATGCTCCGAACTCCGCAGCGGCCGCCTTGGCGATGGCATCGCGATCGATCGCGTGCCCGACCGCTCGGCGCACGTCGGCGTCCTGAAGCGGTCCCCGACCACCGTTCAGCGTCACCTGCGACCAATCAACGCCCGCAGCCCGCTGCACCACACCACCTTTGGCCTCCGAGGCGGCGGCGTAGGTGTCAGCGTTCAGGTCAGCCGCATCCAGGTCTCCGGCGGCATAGGCCTTGGCCTGCAGTGCTGGGTCCGCCACCTGCCACACGATCTTGCCAAGTTTTGGCTTGGTTCCCCACCAGCGCGGGTTGGGCTCCTGGGTGATCGTTCCCATCTTGCTGTCGATAGCCGACACCACGAACGGGCCGTTCGACGAGATCGCGCGGTCGCGGAATCCCTTGTTGAAAACCTTCGGCGAGGAGGTGACGTTGGCGGCCAGTCTGGGATAGATGTAGCGCGGCCACTCGGCATTTCGCTGGCTGAACGTCACGGTGTAGTCGAACTTGGTCTTGCCCTGCTTGACGCTGGAGATGTCCTCGAACCCAGCTGTCGAAGCGACCTCGAAGTCCTGGTTCGAGCCGTTGAGGGCCTTCCAGTACGCAATCATGTCCGCTGCCGTGATCGAGGTGCCGCCCTGCCACACCGCGTCGGGGTTGAGGCGCACCTTGATGGTCAATGGGTCCTTGTCCGCGATCTCGACGGACGTCGCGTAGTCGGGATCGACCTCCCACCCACCGTGGGTCGTGATGCGCACAGCACCACCAACCGTCGGCGCGAGCAGTCGACCGGCATCGGAGTTGGCTGCTTCGGGATGGGCGGGATTGAAGTTGCGGGGCATCGCATCTGCGCCGAGGCGCAGAGTGCCACCGGTGGCGACACGGTCGCGGGCCGCGACGGTCCAGGCGGTGCTGCGCAGGCCTTCGTCCGCCGATGCGCTGGGGGCCGCGGTCGGGGTTGGAGCAGAGTCGTCGCTGGACGCCAGCGAACAGCCGGAGAGCGCAAGGCCACCGGCCAGGAGAAGTGCGGCGGGGGCCGCGGACACACGCATGGGTGAGAAAACCACCGGTGGCAGGTCAGGGCCGGTAGATCCAGGACCTGACCTGCCGAGGCGGTCTACTTGGCCGCGACGACGTTGAGCTTGACCTGCGCGCTCACGTCGGGGTGCACGCGGACGGAGACCGTGTGGGCTCCCAGCGACTTGATCGGGTTGCCGACCTCGATACGACGCTTGTCGACCTTGGCGCCGGCCAGGCCGAGGGCGCTGGCGATGTCCGAGACCGTGACGGCACCGAACAGACGACCACCGACACCAGCGCGAACCGGGACGTTGACCGGCTCCGCCTCGAGGTTGCCCTTGATGCTCTGGGCCTCCTCGAGATCGTGCACGGCGTGCGCCTGACGGGCGGCCTGGATCGATTCGACCTGCTTGGCAGCACCCTTCGACCAACGAATGGCGAAGTTGCGCGGCAGCAGGAAGTTGCGGCCGTAGCCGTCCTTGACCTCGACGATGTCGCCGGGTGCTCCGAGGTTCGTGACCTCGTGGGTGAGGATGAGCTTCATCTCGGGCCCCTTAGCGGCTGGTAGAGGTGTAGGGCAGCAGCGCCATCTCGCGGGCGTTCTTGATGGCCTTGGCGATGAGACGCTGCTCCTGGACGGTGACACCGGTGACGCGACGCGCGCGGATCTTGCCGCGGTCGGAGATGAACTTGCGCAGCAGCGCGGTGTCCTTGTAGTTGATCTCGGTGATCTTGGCCGCGGTGAGCGGATTGCTCTTCTTCTTCGGCTTCCGAATGACTGGCTTTGCCATGATGCTCCTGAACTTGATGCTGACGTGTGTTTAGAAAGGGGGCTCGTCGGTCGTGCCGGCGTTGCCGCCCCAGGCGTCAGACCCACCGCCCTGTGGTGCCGCAGGCTGCGTCGACCACGGATTGCTCTGCGCCCCGCCGCCTCCTGGGCCTCCGGCGTTGCCGCCGCCCTGGCCGCCACCGAAGTCGCCGCCACCGGACCGGTTGGCCTTGGTGACCTTGGCCGTGGCGTAACGCAGCGAGGGACCGATCTCATCGACATTGATCTCGACGCTCGTGCCCTTCGATCCGTCCTGACGCTCGAAGTTGCGGATGCGCAAAGCGCCAGTCACGATGACGCGCTGACCCTTCTGCAACGACTCCGCACAGTTCTCGGCCAGCTGGCGCCAAGCGGCGCAACGGATGAACAGCGCATCGCCGTCCTTCCACTCGTTCGTCTGACGATCGAACGTGCGAGGCGTCGAAGCGACGGTGAAGTTCGCAACTGCGGCGCCCGAAGGAGTGAACTTGAGCTCCGGGTCGTCGGTGAGGTTGCCGATGACGGTGATGACGGTTTCGCCTGCCATGTGCGCAGCCTTTCGGGTTTGGGGTGTCTGACTCCAAGTGAACCGCAGCAGTACGACACCTGCGAGGGGTCGCGCGCGGTCCTTGTGGACATCTCTGTCCTTGGGTCGGGCCTACTTCACGTCGGGACGTGTGACCTTCGTACGGACAACGGACTCGTTGAGCGTGAGCTGACGATCGAGCTCCTTGACCGTGGCCGGCTCCGCCTGGAGCTGGACGACGGCGTAGATGCCCTCGGTCTTCTTGTTGATCTCGTAGGCAAAACGTCGCTTGCCCCACACGTCGACGCTGTCAACGCTTCCGCCGTCCTGGCGAATCACGTTGAGGTAGGTGTCGAGGCTGGGGGCGACGGTACGTTCTTCGAGGTCACCATCAAGGATGATCATGACTTCGTACGGGCGCAATGACATTCAGTCTCCTTCGGACTAAACGGCCGCAGGGTCCCTGCGGCAGGAGAAGCGTCACCGATTGGCAACCGGTGAAGTCTACGGGAACAGCCGGAATGAAAGCCAATCCGCGTCCGATCCGGCCAAACGCTCCAGCCCCTGGTGTCGACTCGGCGTCATTCCGTCGTGATCGCCTGGAGCACGTTGAGCCTGGCGGCCCGTCTGGCCGGGAGAACCGCGGCGAGGACCCCGACGACACCCGCGACCACGACGAACGTCACGAGCCGGATCCACGGGATCGCGAGATCAGTGATTCCCTGGTCCGCGACGGCTCGCTGGAGCACGACCCCGAAGAGCAGCCCTGCGGCGATGCCGAGGAGCGCCCCGAGGACCGCGATCGCGATTGCCTCGAGCCGCACCATCCGTCGGAGCTGTCCGCGGCCGAGACCCACCGCACGCAGCAGCCCGACCTCCCGGGTCCGTTCGATGACGCTGAGGGCCAGTGTGTTGACGATTCCGAGCACCGCAATGACGATCGCCAGTCCGAGCAACGCGTAGATCAGATACAGCAGCTGGTCGACCTGAGCGCGCTGCGCCGCGGAGAACTCCGCTTGGTTCTGCACCGTGACTGTCGGGAACGCCTCGGTCGCGGCCTCCAGTCTGGTGCCGAGAGCCGCTTGGTCGACACCGGCTTCGGCATTGACTGCGATGCTGGAGTCTGCCCGCTGCACCTTGCCGGCGGTGATGGTGGAGAAGGGCGTGATGGCACTGCCGACGACATACGTCGAGGTGTAGATGCCCGACACCTCAAGCGGCACTGTGCCCGCGGCGAAGCGCAAGGTCACCGTGTCGCCTACCGAGACACCGAGCGAGTCCGCCTTGCCCTCGACGAGCGCGATCTGCCCGTCCCGAAGAGCGGGCCCGCCCGCAAGGTAGTTGATGTCGAAGATCTGTCCGAGCGCCGCTGAGTCGCCCGCCGAGATGTTGGCGCGGCTGCCATCTATTTTGGTGCTGGCGAGCTGGGCCGGGGCGACCGTCCGCACGCCGTCGACGGCCCTGATGTCATCGGCGATCGTCGGTGAGAACGGCTGGCCGATCGCGTTGGAGATCAGGTAGTCACTGGTGAACTCCTTCTTGACGCTGACGTCGATCGACTTGTTGATCGACGCACCGAGCACCGACATCGTGGTGACCAGGGCCAGCCCGATCATGAGGGCCGAAGCGGTTGCTGCCGTACGACGAGGGTTGCGCAAGGAGTTCTGTGTCGCGAGTCGTCCAACCGTGCCGAACATCCGCACGTAGACACGACCCATCGCGACGAGAACCGGGATCGCGAGCACGGGACTCATCATGGCGATCGCCAAGAGAATCGCGAGGATTCCGATTCCGACCTGCGTCGCACCCGAGGAGCCCGAGCCCAGCAGACCGGTCGTCAGCAGCGCGGTGCCGAGGACGGCCAGAGCCACTCCCACCAGCAATCGCCGTCGGATCGATCCCTCCGGCAGTGCGACGTCATCGCGCATTGCCGCAACAGGTGCGATCCGGGATGCCCTGCGGGCCGGGAGATACGCCGCGAACATCGTGACGAGCACGCCCACGACATACGCGAACACCGCGGTGCTGGGCTGGAACACCAGTGGACTTCCAGTCAGATCGAGGCCGAAGTTGGCGAACAGCGCGCGCAGTGCCGCCGCGAGTCCGAAGCCCAGACCGAGCCCGAAGGTCGAGCCGAGCAGACCCACGATCGCGGCCTCGATGAGCACCGACCGGGTGACCTGGCGGCGAGAGGCGCCGAGCGCGCGCAACAGGGCCAGCTCGCGACTGCGTTGCGCGACGAGGATCGAAAAGGTGTTGATGATGAGGAAGGTGCCGACGACCAGGGCGATCGCCGCGAACACCAGCAGAAAGGTGTTGAGGAATCCCAGCGCCGTGTTGACGATGCCCTTGATCTCGTCGATCGCCTTCTTGCCGGTGATCGCCTCGGTGTCCTTCGGCAGCAGGGGCGTCACCGCGTCGACGAGCTGCTGCTGGCTGACTCCGGGCTCTGCCGTGAGTCCGATCGTGGTGAAGGCGTCCGCGCCGCCAAGGAAGATGTCCTGCGCGGTGGCGGTGTCGAAGAACACCAGACTGGCACCCGCGAGCCCGCCGCCGGCGAACTCGGCGTGGCCGACCAGGGTCGCCTCGACCTCGGGCCGGTCGCCCGCCGTGATCATCTGGACCGTGTCGCCGATCGCGTAGCCGGCCGAGTCGGCAGATTTCTGATCCATCGCGACCTCGGCGGGGCCGTTCGGCTCGCGCCCGTCCGCGATACGTACGGACTGATCTCCGTTGGCGTTGGGGGCGTCGCTGAAGTTGAACGACAGCGTCGGGGCCCCCGTCCCTCCCAACAGCTTGCCGTTCTTCCTGACCACGAACAGTCCCTGACCATCGACGGATCCGTCCGCGCGCGCGACCCCGGGTACGTCGGCGAGCGTGGGCACCAACGACGCCGGGATCTTCCGACTGTCGATGTTGACGGCCTCCGTGAAGCCACCACCCCGGTCGAGTCCGGTCAATCTGACACTCGCATCGCTGACCGATCCGCTGACGATGTTGTCGAAGCTCTTGGCCATCGTGTCGGTGAAGATCAACGAGCCCGACAGGAAGGCGACACCCAGCACGATCGCGAACGCGCTGAGGATGAGCCGGACCTTGCGCGCCAGCAGATTGCGCAGTGTGACCAGAATCATCAGGCCTCCATGGCCCGAGCCTGCAGGGCGGTCATGTGCTCCAGCACCGAGTCGACCGATGGCGAGCGCATCTGATCCACGACCAGACCGTCGGCCAGGAAGATGACCCGGTCGGTGTACGAGGCCGCGATCGGGTCGTGCGTGACCATCACGACGGTCTGGCCGAACTCGCTGACGCTGCGGCGTAGAAAACTCAGCACCTCCGCACTGGCCACCGAATCGAGGTTGCCCGTCGGCTCGTCGGCAAAGATGATCGACGGGCGGCTCACCAGCGCCCGGGCACAGGCCACACGCTGCTGCTGGCCGCCGGACATCTCGTGCGGTCGGTGTCCCAGCCGGTCGCGCAGACCGACGGTGTCGATCACGGTGTCGAACCACGCCGCGTCAGGCTTCCTGCCAGCGATCGACAACGGCAGAGCGATGTTCTCCTCCGCGGTCAGTGTGGGCACCAGGTTGAAGGACTGAAACACGAAACCCACCTGATCGCGTCGCAGCTCGGTCAGCGCCTTGTCCTTGAGAGTCGACAGCTCGACGTCACCGATGTGGACCGTGCCGCTGCTCGGAGTGTCCAGAGCCGCCATGCAGTGCATCAGCGTGGATTTGCCGGACCCCGACGGACCCATCACCGCCGTGAACTCGCCGTCGTGGATGTCGACGCTGACGCCGGCCAGCGCCCGGACCTCGGCGTCATCCTTGCCGTAGATCTTCGTGAGATCTGTCGTCCGCGCGGCGATGGTGCGAGCGGGTGCAGGGGGTGACGTCATGCCTCCACGGTATCGACGTGGCGTGTCACCTGACATCGACGAAGGTCCCGATTCAACCCTGCCATCCAGCCTCCGCTGCTCGTGCTCGACGGCGATCATCCAGCCTCCGCGTAAGTGCCATCCGGTCTCTGCGCTGCTGCCCATTCCTTGACCCGACTGCAACCTCCGTAGGCTCGACGCATGGAGTTTCAGATCGCGACGCTGCTGGTGTCGCGGGTGCGTCGCTACGACGGACGGCCCGCCGATGGCACCGCGTCGTACGACCCCGACTCCGAGCTCGTCGACCGGGTGCGCGTGCGGGCTCATCGAGGGCTCGTCGGGGACAGGTATTTCGGCACCAGGTTCGCGTTCGCAGCAGTCACGATGCTCGCGGCGGAGAGCATCGACCTGCTCGAGGGGCAGATCGCCAGCGAGGGCCTGTTCCCAGCCGGTGGCACCCCGTTCGACCCGGTGCTGGCACGGCGCAACATCGTGACGCACGGCCTCGACGTCGATGCGCTCGCCCGGACGACCTTCACCCTGGACGCCGGCCACGGACCCATCCGGTTCCGCTCGATGACACCTGCCAATCCGTGTGCGTGGATGAACACGGTATATGCGCCCGGCGCCCATCAGGCACTGCGTGGCCATGCGGGCATCAGGTGTGAGCCCCTGGACGACGGCGAGCTCGCCGTGGGCGCAGCCACGATCACCGACATCAGCCCGATCCCGCCAGACGAGCTGACCCGCCGGATCAAGGCCGCACCCTCCAGGTGATCAGACCTGGGAGCTCGGCGCCCACAGGTTGATGCCGGCCTCACCCGCGTGGGTGTCGATCTCGGCGAGCTCGTCGTCGGAGAAGTCGATGCGTGCCGCCGCTGCGAGGTTCTCGTCGAGCTGCTCGACCGACGAGACGCCGATCAGGGCCGAGGTGACGCCGCCGGGCCGCAGGGTCCACGAGATCGCCATCTGGGCGAGAGTCTGGCCGCGCTTCTTGGCGATCGCTGCGAGACCCTTGAGCCGCTTGCGGTTGTCCTCGTTGGCCATCGAGGAGTCGAACGAGCCACGATCCTGCGAGCGTTCCGGGTCCGAGCTCTGGACGTAACGGTCCGAGAGCAGGCCCTGAGCAAGTGAGCCGAAGCCGATCGAGCCGACGCCGTGCTCGTCCAGGACAGTCGTGAGGCCCTCCTCAATCCAGCGGTTGAGCAAGGAGTACGACGGCTGGTGAATCACGATCGGAGTGCCGAGCGTCTCGGCGATCGAGACCGCCTCGGCGGTGCGCTCCGGCGAGTAGGACGAGATGCCGGCGTAACGGGCCTTGCCCTGACGCACCGCGGTGTCCAGCGCCCCGATGGTCTCCTCCAGCGGGGTGTCAGGATCGGCACGGTGCGAGTAGAAGATGTCGACGTGGTCTACCGACATCCGCTCCAGCGAGGCGTCGAGGCTCGCGAGCAGGTACTTGCGCGAGCCGCGGTCGCCGTACGGTCCCGGCCACATGTCGTAGCCCGCCTTGGTCGACAGGATCAGCTCGTCGCGGTACGGCCTGAAGTCCGTACGCATCATCCGGCCGAAATTTTCCTCTGCCGAGCCGTACGGCGGGCCATAGTTGTTGGCCAGGTCGAAGTGGGTGATGCCGTGGTCGAACGCGTGGCGCAGAACGGCCCGCTGATTGTCGAACGGGAAGTTGTCGCCGAAGTTCCACCACAACCCCAGTGAGAGCGGTGGTAGCAAGAGCCCGGACCGACCGACTCGGCGGTAGTCCCAGTGTGTGTAGCGGTCCTCGGCCGCGACATACGGCCGGTGGAGCTCCGAAACAGGGTCCGCGAAGGAGGCGTGGTCGGTCATCCCTACAAACTAGCCGGACCGTGGTCGTCCGCGACTTGTGCAGACGTGGTTCAGGCCACAGGCCGGGAGACGGCCAGCACCGTCGGCTCGGACACTCCCGGCCAGCTGCCGACCAGTTCGTCCTCGCCGAGTACCGACGAGCCGGCATTGATGACCCGGCGAACCACGATCTCGGCGACCGAGGTGACCACGACCGTGGTCCCACCGTCGTCGCGGACGTCGACCAGACCGACCGTACCGAGCTCGGGCTGCTGCCCACTGCCGTTGACCCGGGCCGACGGCTCGCGCGACGAGCGGTGACCATGATCGTCGACCTCGAGCGCGGCCTGCGTACCGCCGGTCAGGATTGCCGTCGCCAGCGTCTGCGCGTAGACCGGGTCTCCGCATGCGTCGTAGACCCACCGATCACCCAGCACCGAGTGCTGCATCATGCCGACGAGCCACTCGTCGGCCCCGGCGAGCGGAGCCCCTCGATACGTCAGCGGCACCTGGTGGGTGGGACCATTGGCGTCCCCGACCAGATGGGTCTCCACACCCACCTCGCCGTCCGGATCGTCGAAGCGATAGGCCGCGATCAGCTCCAGCTCGGCCGGCTCGCCGGAGTACCACGGCCGGGACGGGAGCCAGCTGCGAATCAGCTCGA
Organism: Aeromicrobium sp.; assembly: GCF_049587115.1. Lineage (GTDB taxonomy): Bacteria > Actinomycetota > Actinomycetes > Propionibacteriales > Nocardioidaceae > Aeromicrobium. The sequence continues at coordinate 37,580 of NZ_JBAVDI010000034.1, read as the reverse complement.
TCTTCGAGGGGGTGAGCTCTGCCGCGTGCAGGAGTGCCATGGTGCCGACGCTAGCGCAGGCGGGTTATCTCCACGCCCACGAACAGCTCGGAGCCACCTGCCGTTGAGTAGATGCCCCGCAACGGGGGGCTGTCGCCGTAGTCACGGCCCTTCGCCACGACGACATGGCGTGGCCCAGTGGTGATCGCGTTCGTCGGGTCCCACCCGACCCACTCGCCGTCCCACCACTCGATCCACGCATGTGACTCACCCTCGACCACATCGCCGATGACGGGATCGGGCGAAGGATGCAGATAGCCCGAGACGTACCGAGCGGGGATCCGCGCCTCCCGCAGGACGCCGAGGGTCAGGTGTGCGAAGTCCTGGCACACCCCGGTCTGCGCCTCCCAGGCGTCGGCCGCGGTCGTGGTGACCTCGGTGCTGCCGGGGACGTATGCGACCCGCTCGTGCAGGAACCGGCTCGCCGCCATGGCGTAGTCGCTGGGGCTCGCCGCGGACTCGCGATGCGATCGCAGCTCCTCCAGCAGTCCGGGCGCCGGGGAGACCCAGGACGACAGCTCCAGGAACTCGCACCACTCGTCCTGCACCGACCCGAGTTCGGCCCACGTGACGCCGTGTGGCTTGGGCGGAATCTCCTGCGTCTCGACTGTCGAGGTCGCGACGACGGTCAGCTCGGCGTGCGGGTCGTGCACCTCGAACGACATGACCGTCGTGCCCCAGTAATCGCGATATTCGTAGCTCCACGGCGTCGGGGTGATCTCGAGCCGCGAGCGCAGGACGTACTGCTCGGACGTCGTCATGGGCGTCATCCGCGCCTCGTTGAAAGAAGCGACGGCCCCTTTCTCGTACTGGTAGCCGGTGGTGTGGCGAATGCGCATCTGCATGCTCATCGGCGACCTCCGGCGACGTGCCAGCCGGCGGTCCGCTGGGATGGATTCACAGCAGGACCCCGCCTCTCCAGGTGTGCTCCTCGTACTCAGCGAAGTAGCGCGCCGTGACGGCATCGCTCGCCGCCGCGCAGCTGCGTTGCAGCCGCTCCATCTCGACCGGCAGGTCGAACACGATGTCGGCCAGCGGCCGGTACTCCAGCTCGGTGCGGGCCCGGCCCAGCAGGCGCTGCGCCTCATCGCTGAAGCCTGATCGCTGACCGCTGCGCTCGAGCTTGGTCAGGGCCTTCTCGGCCTGTGCCAGCGAGGACACGATCGACCGCGGGAACCAGCGGTCCAGCAACAGGAACTCAGCAGCCTGACGGTCGGCCTCGATGCCGCGATAGGCGCGGATGAAGGATTCGTACGCCCCACACGCACGCAGCGTCGTGGGCCACGCGACCTGGGGGCCGGACGCCAGCGCCGCGGTCGACATCAGTCGCGCCGTCATGTCGACCCGCTCGATGCTGCGTCCGAGCATGTAGAACTGCCAGCCCTCGTCGCGCGACATCGTCGAGTCGGCGATGCCGGAGATCATTGCGGTGCGGTTGCGGACCCACGCGAACATGTCGGGCGACCGCATCGCGCGCGCCGCCGGCAGTCCGCGCCAGGTCGTGTTGATCGCCGCCCAGATGTCGGTGGACAACGTCTCCCGAGCCCGGCGGGCACTCTCTCGTGAGGCGCCGATCGCGGCCGCGATCGAGACTGATGAGTCGGCGTTGTGCGCCAGCAGGTCCAGGATCATCCATCGGTTCGGGTTGCCGGTGTAGTCCTCGACACCCATGACCGATAGCAGCTGCTCGCACGACGTGCGCTCGTCCATGCCGGGGTCCTCGATCAGCACCTGCATCTGCACGTCGAGGATGCGGGCGGTGTCGTCGGCCCGTTCGAGGTAACGACCGATCCAGAACAAGGACTGCGCGATCCGGCTCAGCATGTCGGGTTCTCCTTCACGTCCGGTCCGTCCTGCTGCTGTTGCTGCTCCTGCTCGTGCACGTGGAGGTCGCCGGAGTCGCCGCCTATCGCCGGCCCGGCGGACTGCGGGGTGCCCGCGATCATGCTTGCGGTCGGCGCGATCTCGCCCTCGTCGTCAGGGTCGGTGTGGCTCGCGAGCACCCAGGTGTCCTTGGACCCACCCCCGCGGCTGGAGTTGACGATCAGCTCGCCCTCCGGCAGTGCGACGCGGGTCAGTCCACCGGGCAGCACGAACACGTCGTCGCCGTCATGCACCGCGAACGGACGTAGGTCGACATGCCGGGGGCGGATGCCGTCCTCCACGAGGGTCGGAACGGTCGACAGCGAGACGACTGGCTGCGCGATCCAGGCGCGAGGGTCGAGCAGGATCTTGCCGCGCAGCTCGTCGAGCTCGCCCCTGGAAGCGGCCGGCCCGATCACGATGCCCTTGCCGCCGGAGCCATCGACCGGCTTGAGGACCAGCTCGTCGAGGCGGTCCAGCACCTCTTCCCGCTGCTCGGCCTCGCCCATCCGCCAGGTGTCGACATTGCGCAGGATGGGTTCTTCGGACAAGTAGTAACGGATCAGGTCCGGGACGTAGGTGTAGAGCAGCTTGTCATCGGCCACTCCGTTGCCGACCGCGTTGGCGATCGTCACATGACCAGCGCGGGCGGCGTTGATGATGCCCGGCACGCCCAGCGCGGAGTCCGCCCTGAACTGCACCGGGTCGAGGAACTCGTCGTCGATGCGGCGATAGATCACGTCGACCGGCTCGAGCCCGTTGGTCGTGCGCATCATGACCCGGCCCGAGCGGCACACCAGGTCTCGGCCCTCGACGAGCTCGACGCCCATCGTGCGGGCCAGCAGGGTGTGCTCGAAGTAGGCCGAGTTGTAGACGCCCGGTGTCAGCACGACGACGGTCGGATCGTGGACACCGGCAGGGGCAGCCTTGCGCAGCGCCGCCAGCAGCTGCTGGGAGTACTGCGACACCGGTCGGATGCGGTGATCGGCGAACACCTCGGGCAGCGCGGCCGACAGCGCGCGGCGGTTGGTCATGACGTAGGAGACGCCGGACGGGACTCGGACATTGTCCTCGAGGACGCGGAAGTCTCCATTGCCGTCGCGGATCAGATCGACACCGGCGACGTGGACCCGCACGCCGTTGGCCGGCTCGAGGCCCGCGACGACCCGATGGAAGTGCGGGGAGGTCATCACGGTCGCACGGGGGACGACGCCATCGGTGAACAGCTCGCCTGAGCCGTAGGCATCGGCGAGGAACGCCTCGAGCGCCAGCACGCGTTGACGGACCCCGCGCTCGACATGGTCCCAGTCCGCGGCCTCGATCAGACGCGGGACGATGTCCAGCGGGAAGGGCCGTTCCTCGCCGGCGACGCCGAACGTGACGCCCTGCTCGAGATAGGACGACGCCAGCGAGTCGGCCCGCAGGCGCACCTCGTCGGGCCCCATGGTGTCGAAGGACTCGCGCACCTGCCGGTAGTTGGACCGGACCGCTCCGTCCTGGAACATCTCGTCGAAGCCCACCACGGGTCCGTAACCGTCGAAGAGCTCAGGAGTGTGCACAGCCTCCACCGTAGGACAGATTCGCCACCCGCGGGTTTCGGCAGCTCATCGGGCGAACCGTCAGGTTTGGTTTTTCGTCGCGATGACAGCACATATGCGGAATCGGCCGCTACGCTTTCGGTCAGAAAGGGGCCGCGCCCATGAGCGATGCGTACGTTTTGGTGCTCAACGCGAGCTATGAGCCCTTGCAGCGCGTCTCGATGCGGCACGCCATCAAGATGCTGGTTCGCGAGGTCGCCGTCATCGAGGAAGAAGCCGGTGGATCCTTCGGCCCCTTCCCCGTGCCCAAGGTCCTGCGTCTGGTGCGATACGTCGTGACCCGTTGGCGGCACCGCCGTCCACACCTGTGCACGAAAAGTGCGATCAAAGCCCGCGACAAGATGTGCGCCTATTGCGGCGGACGCGCCGAGACCGTCGACCACGTCGTGCCACGCAGCCGCGGCGGCACCCTGACCTGGGAGAACGCGGTCGCCGCCTGCATCCGATGCAACCACCGCAAGGCCAACCGAACCCCGACCGAGGCAGGGATGGCCCTGCTGCTGATTCCTCGACAGCCGGCCTTCGTCGTCGTCGCGTGATCACGGTCGACAGGATCGACCTCGTGGGCGCCGTGGCCTCGCGCCCGGTTGGTAGCGTGGCCCGGTGACGTCAGCTCTCGTGGTCCGGCCCATCAGCACAGCGGAACATCTCGACTTCGTGCGAGGTCAAGCTTCGGTGAGCTTCCTGCAGACCCCTGCGTGGGCGACGGTCAAGAACGAGTGGCGCGGCGAGTCGATCGGCTGGTTCGAAGGCGAAGCCCTGGTCGGCGCCGCGTTGGTGCTCTACCGGCAGCTGCCGCGGTTCAGACGCTACCTCGCGTACCTGCCCGAGGGCCCCGACATCGACTGGACCGATGGCAACCTGGCGCGCTGGCTGACGCCACTGGCAGCACACCTCAAGTCCCAGGGCGCGTTCGGCATCCGTATGGGTCCTCCGGTGGTGACCCACCGATGGCACGCGGCGACGATCAAACAGGCCATCGCCGATCCGGTACTGACGACACTTTCCGCCGTTCCCGCCGATGTGAGCGACCCGGCGGCACTCGACGTCGCCGCAGAGCTCGGGCGACTGGGCTGGAAGGAGATAGGCAGCGAAGGCGGATTCTCCGCCGGCCAACCGAAGTTCAACTTCCAGATCCCGCTGGCCGGGCGCGACGAGGAGGATCTTCTCGCGGGCATGAACCAGCAGTGGCGGCGCAACATCAAGAAAGCCACGAAGGCCGGGGTCGAGGTGACCCGCGGGTCCCGTGCCGACCTTGCGGAGTTCCACCGGGTCTACACCGAGACCGCTGAGCGAGACGAGTTCACCCCGCGGCCGCTGGCGTACTTCGAGCGCATGTGGGATGCGCTCACCGCCGAGGAGGCCGACCGCCTGGTGCTGTACCTCGCCCACCACGAGGGTGATCTCGTCGCGGCGACGACCATGGTGCGGGTCGGCACCCATGCGTGGTACTCCTACGGTGCATCGACCACCGCGAAGCGCGACGTCCGCGGTTCCAACGCTGTCCAGTGGCAGATGATCCGGGACGCGAAGCAGGCGGGCGCCGAGACGTACGACCTGCGCGGCATCACCGAGACAATGGATTCGGACGACTCCCACGTCGGCCTCATCCAGTTCAAGGTCGGCACCGGTGGCGAGGCGGTCGAGTACCTCGGCGAGTGGGACCTGCCGCTCAACCGAGCCCTCTACCTCGGCTTCACCACCTATTTGAAGAGGCGGTCACGGTGACCTTCGAGCTGGATGTCGACGTCCAGCGCTGGCGGCGTGGACTTCGCACCCTGGTGGAGCAGACCCCCGGCATCGTCCCGGTCGTGAAGGGCAACGGATACGGCTTTGGTCGCGATCGGCTCGCTGCGGAGTCAACCGCGCTGGGGCTGGACACGATCGCGGTCGGCACCTACTCCGAGGTGCCCGGCGCGCTCGCCGCATTCTCCGGCGACGTCATGGTCCTCACCCCCTGGCGACCCTTCTTCACCGACGTCGTGTTCGACGAGCGAGTCATCCACACCGTGGGTCGGGTCGACGACATCGCCGCTCTCGCGGCCGGCGAGGGCTCGGGGTCGCGCGTTCTGGTCGAGGGAGAGACCTCGATGTCCCGGCACGGACTGGACCGGCACGAGCTGGCTGCCGCCGTCGCGGCCCTCGGCGGCCTGCGGGTCGAAGGCTTTGCCATTCACCTACCGATGGCTGGCAGCAATCTCGACGAGGCCGAGCGCTGGGCCGCCGCCCTCGAGACCTCCCAGGTCGAGACCACCACGATCTTTGCGTCGCACCTGACCCCGGCCGAGCTCGCGGTACTGCACGAGCGGCGCCCCAACCTCGTCATCCGACCCCGGATCGGCACCTCACTGTGGCTCGGCGACCTCGGAGCGCTGTCCGTCCGCGCGACGGTCCTCGACAGCCACCTGGTCGCCCGCGGCGAGCGGATCGGATATCGGCAGCGGCCCATGCCGCGCGACGGATTCCTGCTGGTCATCTCCGGGGGCACCAGCCACGGCATCGCGCTCGAGGCACCCAAGGCTGCCGCCGGTGTCGTGCAGCGCGGCAAGTCCTTCGCCAAGGGCGGACTCGAGGCAGCCGGGTTCTCGCTGTCACCGTTCACGATCGATGGCAAGCAACGCTGGTTCGCCGAGCCTCCACACATGCAGGCCAGCATGATCTTCGTGCCCGCGAGCGCGAGTGCACCCGAGGTCGGTGAACGCGTCGCCGTCGCGGTGCGCTTCACCACCGCGACGTTCGACGCCGTCAACCTTCGCTAGCTGACTACTTCGGCTTCGGACAGGGATCGGTGATGGTTCCGCACGTCGCAGCCGGTGAGGGCTCGGTCGTCGGCTTGGGCGGTTTCGTCGGCTCGGGTGTCGGGGTCGGCTTGGGTGTCGGCTTGGGGCTCGGCTTGGGGTCGGCGACGCACCCGGTCCTCGAGGCGTTGAGGCGTTGGTCCTTCCCGCACGTGGGCACGGGCTTCTGGTAGACCGTCCCCTTCTTGCCCTTCAGATTGGCAGGCGGAGGGAACGAGCCGCAGCCGGTGCCTTGCAGCGCAGCATTCATGTACGTCTGGAACGTCTGCGCCGGGATGCCACCGCCGTAGAAGGTCGGCAGCATGTAGCCCTCAAGGTCCGCATTGCCGAACTTGCCGCGGTTGTACATCACGACCGTGGCCAGTTTCGGCGTGTATCCGGCGAACCAGGACGAGGAGACGTGCTGGTCGTCGTCGCCGCCAGCCGTGGCCGTACCGGTCTTGCCGGCAGTGGGGCACACCGTGCGGGCAGCCGAGCCAGTGCCGGCTCGCCCGGAGTTGACGACCTTTTGCATCGCCGCGATGGTGTCTGCGGCGACGTCCTTGGGGATCGTCTGCTTGTTCTTTTTCTTGTGCTTGTGCAGGGTTTGACCCTGATCGTCCTTCACGGTCTGGATGACGTACCACTCAGCACGCTTGCCATCTGCCGCGAGTGTCGCGTAGGCATTGGCCATGTCGACCGGAGGGACGGGGAAGTACCCCAGTGGCGTCACCAGCGGTGGCCCGTCCGGCGAGTTCTTGATCTTGTCCACGATCGACGCAGGTACTCCGGCCTGGACCGCGGCGTCGAGCGTCTTGGTGGGTCCGTTGCTCATCTGGTCCATCAGGTCGACGAAAGCGGTGTTGATCGACTTCTGCGCCGCGAACTCCAGCGGGACCGAGCCGAACGACTCACCGCCGCTGTCACCCTGGTTCTCGGTGACCTGCTTGCCATTGATGATCAGCGGTGACGATCCATTGAGCTTGGTCTTGAGGCTGTAGCCGTCCTCGAGTGCGGCAACCACGGCGAAGGCCTTGAACGTCGACCCGGGCTGGGTGCCGTTGGTCGCCCAGTTGAACTGGTTCTTGAGGTAGTCGCGACCGGCATACATGGCCTCCACAGCACCGGTGCCTGGTCTGATCGACACGAGCGACTGGTGAAGCTCCTTGGCCCCGCTGGGGCGATGTGTCTTGATCGCCTTGATGGCAGCCTTCTGGCGCTTGTAGTCGAATGTCGTGGTGATGCGCAGACCGCCACCGTCGACCTGCTGAGCATCGAAGTCCAGCCCGTCCATCTGTCGCTTGACCAGTTCGAGCAGGTATCCCTTCGATCCGCTGAATCGGTTGATGTCGCGCTTCTTGACGAACGACGGCAGCTTGTCGGCGAACTTGGCGGCCTCGTCGGCCGTGATAGCGCCTGACTTCTCCATGCCGTTCAGGACATAGCGGAAACGCGGCCCGATGCGATCAGCGGCGCCCTCGGCGTACGGGTCGTAGTAGGTGGGGCTGTTGATGATCGTCGCTAGCATGGCCGACTGGGCGTAGTTGAGCTCGCTCGCGGGCTTGTCGAAGTACGTCTTCGACGCGACCTCGACGCCATATGCGCCGTTGCCGAAGTAGATCGTGTTGAGGTAGCCCTCGAGGATGTCCTTCTTGCTCAGCTGGTTGTGGATCTTGATGGACAGGATCGCCTCCTTGACCTTGCGGGTGTAGGAGCGCTCCTGCGTGAGGTAGAGGATCTTGACGTACTGCTGGGTGATCGTCGAGCCACCGCCCTGGATCTGACCGCTGGTCGCATTGTTGCGCGCAGCCCGGACGATGCCCTTGAGGTCAATTCCGCGGTTGGTGTAGAACGTGCGGTCCTCAGCGGCGATCGCCGCGGCCTGCATCGAGGCGGGAATGTCCCCGATCGGGATGCTCTCCCGATCCTGCTTGGCGAAGGTGCCGAGCTGGTGCTTGCCATCGGAGTAGTAGACCTTGGTCGTCTGGGTCTGGAACGCCGCATTGGCGTTCGGGATCGAGATGGCCCGGTACAGGATGAAGAACGCAATCGCGCCGGTCACGATGCCGAGGATGCCGAGAAAGGCGACCCAGCGAATGGTCGCGAGCCACCACGGACCGTCGCCACCGACCTTGCTGGCGAAGGTCCGAAGACGTCCGTCGCTCGCCGATTTCGCACGAGGGGACTTGCTGCGCTGAGTTGCCAAGGGTCCGTCTACCTCCATCGAGATCCCGGGATCGGATCCGTCAACGTCCAAGTGTGCCGAATCTACCTGAGTATTGGTTAATCGAGCGCCCTCATCGTGTCGCGGGTCACGGGGGTCGGTGTGGCGGCGATACACCAGCGCGATGTATCGTCTCGATATACAAACAAACGACACACTTTGTCAGGACAGGTCATGACACGACGCGGCGCGGCACTCGAGGTGGCTGTCCTCGGACTCCTCCACGAGGCCCCGATGCACGGCTACGAACTGCGCAAGCAGGTCAACGTCCTGCTCGGCTGGGGTCGTGTCCTGTCCTATGGCACCCTCTACCCCTGCCTCAAGGGACTCGGCAAGGCCGGCTACATCGTGGCCGACGAAGCTGAGGATCCCGAGGGGCGGGGCCGCCGCGCCAAGATCGTCTACAAGCTGACTGCCGAGGGCAAGGAGCACTTCGCTCAAGCACTCGAGGACTCCGGTCCGTCGGCGTGGGACGACGAGACGTTCGGGGTCCGGTTCGCGTTCTTCGCGCGCACCGACGCCGCTTCGAGGGTTCGCATCCTCGAGGGACGTCGCAGCCGGATGGAAGAGCGTCTCGACAACGTGCGCAAGGCAGGACAGCGAAAGCGCGACCGCGTCGACTCCTACACGCTGGAGCTGCAGCGGCACGGTCTGGAGTCGGTTGAACGGGAAGTGAAGTGGTTGACCGAACTGATTGACCGCGAACGGTCGGGCGGCTATCCCGACGAGCAGGACAACACCAACAACACAGGCATCACCACCACCGAGAAGTGACACGAGAATGAAGGAGAACCCATGGGTTCGATACGCGTAGCAATTGTGGGTGTGGGCAACTGCGCCACGTCTCTGATCCAGGGGGTCGAGTACTACAAGGACGCTGACCCCGACGGCAACGTCCCTGGGCTGATGCACGTCAAGTTCGGCGAATACCACGTCAACGACATCGAGTTCGTCGCGGCGTTTGACGTCGATGCCAAGAAGGTCGGCTTCGACCTCTCCGAGGCGACGCAGGCCAGCGAGAACAACACGATCAAGATCGCCGACGTCGCTCCCACCGGAGTCATCGTCCAGAAGGGCAACACGCTCGACGGTCTCGGCAAGTACTACCGAGAGACGATCGAGGAGTCGGACGCCCCGGCGGTCGACGTGGTGCAGGTCCTCAAGGACACCCAGGCCGACGTCCTGGTGTCCTACCTCCCGGTCGGCTCCGAGGAGGCCGACAAGTTCTACGCACAGTGCGCGATCGACGCGAAGGTCGCGTTCGTCAACGCCCTGCCCGTATTCATCGCCTCCGACCCGGAATGGGCCAAGAAGTTCGAAGACGCGGGTGTCGCGATCATCGGCGACGACATCAAGAGCCAGGTCGGCGCCACCATCACGCACCGCGTGATGGCCAAGCTGTTCCAGGACCGGGGCGTCGTGCTCGACCGGACCTACCAGCTGAACGTCGGCGGCAACATGGACTTCAAGAACATGCTTGAGCGTGACCGCCTGGAGTCCAAGAAGATCTCCAAGACGCAGGCCGTGACGTCGAACATCGACCACGACCTCGGTGCCAAGAACGTGCACATCGGCCCGAGCGACTACGTCCAGTGGCTCGACGACCGCAAGTGGGCCTACGTCCGCCTCGAGGGTCGCGCGTTCGGTGACGTCCCACTCAACCTCGAGTACAAGCTCGAGGTCTGGGACTCGCCCAACTCGGCCGGCATCATCATCGACGCGATCCGTGCGGCGAAGATCGCCAAAGACCGTGGTATCGGCGGCGCCCTGCTGTCGGCTTCGTCCTACCTGATGAAGTCGCCTCCGGAGCAGCGTCCCGACGACCTCGGTCGCGAGATGCTCGAGAAGTACATCTCTGGTGAAGTCGAGCGCTGAGCACTCACGCAAGCTCCAAAAGAGCTAGCTCTGGTGAGGTCGAGCGCTGAGCACTCACGCAAGCTCCAAAAGAGCTAGCTCTGGTGAAGTCGAGCGCTGAGCACTCACGCAAGCTCCAGAAGAGCTACTGCTCTTCAACCGACAAGACCCCATCGCCCTGAGGCGGTGGGGTCTTTCGTCGTGCAGGGGGCCAACTGTTCTACGGGCGTGCCGCCCAGAACGACTTCAGCGCCTCGGCCGCGTCGGCCTCGCCGAGTGGACCGCGGTCCATTCGCAGGTCGAGAAGGAACCGGTACGCCTCGCCCACCTCGGGCCCGGGCGCGATGCCGAGGATCTGCATGATCTGCGCTCCGTCGAGGTCGGGCCTGATCGAGCCGAGCTCCTCCTGCTCGGCCAGCGCCGTGATCCGATCCTCCAGCTCGTCGTACGTTCGCTGCAGCCGCAACGCCTTCTTGTTGTTGCGGGTCGTGCTGTCGGCGCGGGTCAGGATGTGCAGCCGTTCGAGCTGGTCACCGGCATCGCGGACGTAGCGACGAACAGCTGAATCAGTCCACTCGCCGGACCCGTAGCCGTGAAACCTCAGATGCAGCTCGACCAGCTTCGCGACCTGGTCGATCACGTCGTTGCTGTAGCGCAGGGCTCGCAGACGCTTGCGCACCAGCTTGGCCCCGACGACGTCATGGTGGTGGAACGTCACCACCCCGCCCTCGACGAACCGGCGGGTCTTCGGCTTGCCGATGTCGTGCAGGAGTGCGGCCAGCCGGATCACGAGGTCCGGCTGCGCCTGGAGCCTGTCCTCGAGGGCGATCGCCTGCTCGAGCACCGTCAACGAGTGCTCGTAGACATCCTTGTGCCGGTGATGCTCATCGCGTTCGAGGATCAGTGCCGGCAGCTCTGGCAGCATCTGCTCGGCCAGTCCCGTGGCGACCAGCAGCCTCAGGCCCTGGACGGGATGGGAGCCGCACAACAGCTTGTTGAGCTCGTCGCGGATCCGTTCGGCCGACACGATCTCGAGCCGTTGAGACATGCCGGTCATCGCGGCGACGACCTCGGGTCCGGCGTGGAAGCCCAGCTGCGACACGAATCGGGCGGCGCGCATCATCCGCAACGGGTCATCGCTGAATGACTGTTCTGGGGACACCGGAGTGCGCAGCACCTGGTCGTCCAGATCGGTCAGTCCACCGAACAGGTCGACAAACTCCCGCGAAGGAAGGCGAACTGCCATGGCGTTGACCGCGAAATCCCGCCGGGACAGGTCCCCGTGAAGGGTCTGGCCGAAGCGGACCTCCGGCCGGCGCGAGGCCAGGTCGTACTCGTCGGTGCGATACGTCGTGATCTCCAGCTCGTGCGGACCCTTGCGCAGACCGATCGTGCCGAACTCACGTCCCACGTCCCAGATGGCATCCGCCCAAGCCCCGGCGATCTGCTCGATGTCGTCCGGTCGAGCAGAGGTCGTGAAGTCCCAGTCGTTGCCCGGTCGGCCTAGCACGGCGTCGCGTACAGGCCCACCGACGATGGCGATCTCGTGGCCCGCCGCCTCGAAGAGCGCGCCGAGCTCGACCAGGAACGAATTGGCGGCGAGCGAGGCGTCGATCCTGGCCCGACGATCGGGGGTCAGCGTGGTCGAATGCACAGGCACACACTCTATCGGTCGCGAGGACGCGCTCGAACCCGTCGGGCGGCTCGCTTCCACGATCGTCGGGCGAGTACAGGCTACGTCTAGCATGTTCGGGTGAGCCGCCGTTGTCTTCCCCTTCTCGTCGCGCTGCTCGCGATGGCTCCCGGGCTGCTGCTGATGCCCTCCAGTCCGGCCCACGCCGCGGACAAGAATCCTGATCTGAGCGTCAGCATCCGGTCGCTGAGCCCGAGCCAGTTGGCGGTCGGCAAGCGCGTCACGATGACCGGCACCGTGACCAATCGGGACGACCACGCCTGGGCCGACGTGCAGGCGTACCTGGTGATCCCGAGCGTTCCGTTCACGACTCGGGCCCAGATCGTGGAGGCGATCGACAACGGCGACTCCTACACCGGCCTGCGCGTCATCGAGCCCGGCACGTTCGACGACGTGGGTGACCTCGCGCCCGGACAGACACGACGGTTCACTGTCCAGGTGCCGTACGACGACCTTGGTGTCTCGGGTGCGCAGGGTGTCTACCCCGTTGGGGTGCAGATCCTCGGCACTGACACCGATGGTGAGCGCAGCACGAACGCCATCGGTCGAGCGACGACGTTCCTGCCGCTGATCTCCTCCAGCAAGGCTCGTGTGCCCACGTCCGTCGTCTGGCCGTTCCTCATGCCGGACCGGCGCGGCAAGGACGGCGCCTACCAGGATCCACGGGCGCTGCTCGCTGCGGTCGGACCGAAAGGCCGGCTGCGAAATCTGCTCGATCTCGCGGCAAGCACCTCCAGCAGCACCACGACCGGGATCGTGGATCCGGCTCTGCTGGTGGGCGTCGACGACCTGTCCCGCGGCCGGCACGTGCCACCCGGCCTCGAGATCAGCGACCAGCAACGTGCCGAGGCGGAGACCTTTTTCCAGGACCTGCTGACCTTCGCGCGGGTCCGCAGCACCTGGATTCTCGGGTTCGACCGTCCCGATGTCCTGGCCCTGTCCCAGAATGGCGACCTCAGGATGCCGCTGTCGGCCGCAATCCGCCGCGCCACGAGCGCGGCCCTGACCAAGTTCCAGCTCACCGGTCGGCGGGTGTCCTGGCCGACCGAGCACGGAGTGACCGCGAGCCTGCTTCGTGACCTGCGGGGGGCCGGTGACTCGCCAGTCATCGTCGCGCGCAGCTCGGTGCCCGGATGGGACCGCCGCCAAGGCTCGATCGTCCGGTATGCCACTCCGAGCGGTCCCGTGCCACTGTTCGTGGACGACGTTCTCGATGCGGACGTGCCGGGCCGGGACTCGGTCACGACGCTGCGCCAACGGATACTGACCGAAGCGACCCTCGCGGCGCTGCAACGCACGATCGACCCCAGATCGCGCGCCGACGCCATCACGATGGTCGACCCTCGGTGGGACCCAGGACCGGAATGGTCGATCGGGCGATTGTCAGAGGCATTCTCCGCCCCATTCACGGTCGGCACCAGCCTGGACTCGGTGCTCACCCGCACGCTCGCGACGTATCAAGGGTCGGTGCCCACCAAGGCGAAGGACCGTCCGCTCAGTCGATCGACGCTGAAGGCTGCCTCGGACATCCTGGTCAAGGGCAACGCGCTGAGCTCGCTCGTGCCGCAACGTGATGCCGTGGACGACGCCCTGTCCCGCGACGTGGCCGGCATCCTCGGCGTCCGGTGGCGCAAGGAATCCGCGGAGGCGTCGATGATCGCCGCCGCGTTGGCCCGGCGGGCCGGCTCCCAGCTCCGCAAGATCACCATCAGCGGGCCGCAGCTCGTCACGCTGTCGAGCTCCAAGGGTGCCTTCCCGGTGACGATCCTCAACGGCACCGACAAGGAGATTCGCGTCGGGGTGTCGATCCGTTCGAGCAACCCTGCGCTGCAGGTCCCCGACGTCGAGCCGGTCGACATCGGCGCCGGCGAACGACGCACGCTGACGGTCGACATCGACCTCGGCCGGCAGAGCACGACGTCGTTGACCGCCCGGCTCACGGCCGCTGACGGCAAGTCGATCGGCACGGCCGCCGAGTTCAACGTGCGTTCGAGCCGGATCGGGGCCGTGCTGTGGGGCGCCATGGCGCTCGCTGGGCTGTTCGTGCTGGCCGCTCTGGCGCGCCGCTTCACCCGCCACCGGATGCGCAGTCGCAACCGGGTCGAACGGGAACACCAGGTCGACGACGATGACTGATCGCGGAGTGGCCCGTGCCAGTGCGTGGATGGCGTTGGGCACGACTGTCTCCCGGCTGACCGGCTTCCTGCGCGCAGGCCTGCTGGCCGCCGTGATCGGTACGGCTCTGAACGCCGATCTGTTCGACATCGCGAACACCATCCCCAACACGCTGTACATCCTTGTGGCTGGCGGCATCTTCAACGTCGTGCTGGTTCCCCAGCTGGTGCGGGCGATGAAGAACGATTCCGATGGTGGCGAGGCGTACGCCAACCGGGTCATCACGCTGGGTCTGATGGTGCTCGCGGCCGGCACCATCGTGCTGACGATCGCGGTGCCCGCGCTGCTGCACGTCGTGTTCGACCCGCAGCTGTTCACGAACCAGTTCGACGATCAGCGGGCGTCCGCCGAGTTGCTGATGCTCCTGTGCATGCCGCAGGTGTTCTTCTACGGCGCTTTCGTGCTGGTGGGCCAGGTGCTCAACGCACGTGGTCGATTCGGCCCGATGATGTGGGCTCCGATCGTCAACAACGTCGTGGCCAGCACCGTCATCGTGATCTACGCCATCGTGTTCGGGGCGAGCAATGCCGTGGACGGCTACTCGACCCGCGAGGCGCTGCTGCTGGGTCTCGGCTCGACTGGAGCCATCGCACTGCAGGCGCTGGTCCTGATCCCGTACCTCCGGAGGGCCGGATTCCACTTTCGGCCGCGATTCGACTTCCGCGGCGTCGGTCTGGGTCACACGCTCCAGCTCGGTGCCTGGACGCTGCTGTTCATCGTTGTCAACCAGATCGCCTTCGTGACGATCAACAAGATCGCGACCGGCGCGACTCTTGAAGGTGCGGGAGACGGCAAGTCAGGTGCCGGGTCGACCGTGTACGGGCTCGGTTTTCTCATCAGCCAGCTGCCGCACGGCGTCATCACGGTCTCACTGGCGACAGCGATCATCCCTACTCTTGCTGCGCTTGCGGCGGATCGGCGCTACGACCGGTTCCGGATCGAGCTGAGTCGTACCGTGCGAATTGCGCTGGTGATCGTGACTCCGGCCGCCGTCGCGCTGCTGTGCCTGGGTCAGTCGGCCGCGGCGATCGCCGGTGGCCTCGGCTCTCTGGGGGGCAGCACCGTTGCGATCGGGTACACGATCCAGGCGTTCTCCTTGGCCATGGTCACGTTCACGGTGCACTATCTGATGCTTCGGGGCTTCTACGCCAACGAGGACAACCGCACACCGTTCTTCATCCAGGTCGTCATCGCGGCCGCCAACGTCGGGGCTGCACTGGTCCTGACTCGGAACGTGGAGCCGAACCGGGTCGCGATGATGCTGGCCCTCGCCTACGGCCTCGCCTACCTGATCGGCTCGATTCTGTCGGTGTCGATGCTCTCGCGAGCCGTCGGGAACGTGCTCGACCGCGAGATGATGGTGTTCGTGGCCCGCCTGGTCCTGGCGTGTGGTCTGGCGGCTTTCGTGATGCTGGGCATGGCGCGCGGACTGGAGGTTCTCGGAGTCGAGCCGGCGCGCGCCGTCGGCGGGCTCATCACCACCGCGGTTGCCGGGCTCGGCGGCGTCGTCACCTACGTTGCTGCAGCGCGAGTGATCGGCATGACACAGCTGGCCTACCTCGTCAACGCCCTGCTTCGCCGGGCGTGATTCGACTGACGTTCTCACGCTTGCGGACTAGCATGAGGACGGGAACGAGCCGGTGCTCGTGAGGAGGGGCAGTAGATGAGCGAGAGGCGGCCGTTGGCCTCCGGGGACGTGCTCGCGCAACGCTACGAACTCCAGGACCTCGTCACCGAGAAGCTCGGATCGTCGACCTGGCGGGCGCACGACCGCGTACTCAGCCGCAACGTCGGGATCGAGTTGATCTCCAGCGCTGATCCCCGCGCCGATCACTTCCTCTCGGCAGCCCGTGAATCCACCGTGGTCACCGATCCCCGGTTCCTTCGTGTCCTGGACCTGATCGAGGACGAGCAACACCATCACCTCGTGATCAGGGAATGGGCACGTGCTTTCCCGCTGGACCAGCTGCTGGCCCAGTCGCCCCTGCCGAATCGCCGCGCCGCGACCGTGGCGGCGGAGGTCTCCGAAGCCCTGGCCTCCGCACACGAGTACGGGGTCTACCACCGGCGACTGTCCCCCCATCAGGTCCTGCTCAAGCAGTCTGGCGCGGTCCGCATCGTGGGGCTCGGCGTGTCGACGGCACTGTCGCCGCTCGGCCGGCAGGACTCGTTGACCGACCTGCAGGGGTACGAGCAGCTGGACGTGCAAGCGATCGGCAAGCTGCTGTACGCCTGCGTCACCAGCCGCTGGCCCGGCGCGCACGTCGACGGGCTCCGAGCCGCCCCCTCCGAGCATGGGCGCCTGCTGCGTCCGCGGCAGGTTCGCGCCGGTGTCTCCCGCGACATCGACACGATCTGCGACCGAATCCTTGGCACCCCGCCGAGGCACCATGCTCCGCCGTTGCGGAAAGCAACCGACGTCGCGAGGACGCTACGGCTGTCTGGTGAGGACGACGAGCTGACCGATGACCAACCAAGTCTCTCCGGTCTGTCCTCGCCAGATCTCCTCCGGCTCGACCCGGTCATCGTGCCGGGCGGCCCGCCTCCCGGCCTCGAGCCGCCCCGACGACGGCCGAAGGCCTACGAACCGGCCCCTCCGACAACCCTGCAGCGAGGCAAGCTTCGCGCCCGACGAGCCGCCAAGGGCGATCGAGGGCTGGTGCTGCTCGGTCTCCTCGGCGCACTGCTGATCGCCTCGGTGCTGGCATTCCTCGTCGGCCGTTCGACCGGCGGCTCGACCAGTCCGGTCGACCGCACGTCGCCGTCCCGCATCCTGCCAGTGCAGCGCGCGGCCGACTTCGACCCGCAAGGCGAGGATGGCAGCGAGAATCCTGTCCAGGTCAAGCTGGCGATCGACGGCGACATGCGTACGGGCTGGCGCACCGCCACGTACTTCGGCTCGGCCGAGCTCGGCGGCCTCAAGGACGGCGTCGGCATCGTGCTGGACCTCGGCGGTCCCCGCGAAGTGGATTCGCTGCGCGTACGCCTGGGTGGTCGACCCACCAGCTTCTCGATCTACGCCTCATCATCGAGCGCGAGCCGCACGCCGACATCGCTGAGCGGGCTGCGCCGGGTGGCTGTCCTCAACCGTGCTGGAACGGACTCATCTGTCTCCCTCCAGTCCGGGCTGCTCACCCGCTACGTCGTGGTGTGGCTGCGCAAGGTGCCCCGAATCGATGCGGACGGCTTCCGCGGCGAGATCCGCGAGATCGTGGTGCGGGGTCGGTCCTGACTCCGGCCGGTCCCATGGCCCGGGGGAATGCCGGCCACCTAGTATTCGTTGACACCCGTACGACGATCAGAAGGTGCTAAATGAGCGACCCCGTACGTAATCTCATCATCATCGGTTCGGGCCCCTCGGGCTACACCGCCGCGGTCTATGCTGCCCGCGCCAACCTCGAGCCCTTGGTCTTCGAGGGTTCCGTGACGGCTGGCGGGGCGTTGATGAACACGACCGACGTCGAGAACTTTCCCGGGTTCCCCGACGGCATCATGGGTCCGGAGCTGATGGACAAGCTCCGCGCCCAGGCTGAGCGCTTCGGCGCCGAGCTGATCACCGACGATGTCACCGCAGTCCAGCTCGACGGCGACGTCAAGACTGTCACGCTGGCCGACGGGACGACTTATTCCGCCAAGGCAGTGGTGCTCGCGATGGGATCGGGCTACCGCAAGCTCGACGTCGAGGGCGAAGACCGGCTGTCCGGCCATGGAGTTTCCTGGTGCGCGACGTGCGACGGCTTCTTCTTCCGGGATCAGCACATCATCGTGGTCGGCGGTGGCGACTCCGCACTGGAGGAAGCGACGTTCCTGACCCGCTTCGCAAGCAAGGTCACGCTGGTCCACCGCCGCGACGAGCTGCGCGGCTCCAAGATCATGCAGGATCGAGCGATCGCCAACGACAAGATCGAGTTCGCGTGGAACTCCGAGATCGCGGAGATCATCGGTGAGGACAAGCTCCAGGGTGTGGTCCTTCGCGACACCGTCACCGGCGAGACGCGTCGCCTCGATGCAACAGGTCTGTTCATCGCCATCGGCCACGACCCGCGTTCGGAGCTGCTCAAGGGGCAGGTCGAACTCGATGACGAGGGGTATGTACTGGTGCAGCCCGGCTCCACCGCGACCAATGTTGCCGGCGTTTTCGCATCCGGCGACCTGGTCGACCACAAGTATCGGCAGGCCGTCACGGCGGCCGGCACAGGCTGCGCCGCATCGCTCGACGCCGAACGTTTTTTGGCTGACATCGACTCCGCCGGGGAGCCTGCCACTGACGTGGCGATGGCGCAGTGGTCGGAATAACTCCCAACTCACGACGTTGAACCCATCACAGACCTGAAGGAGAAAACATGGCAGACATCACCGCAGTCACCGACGCCGACTTCGACGAGAAGGTGCTGAAGGCCGACGGACCCGTGCTCGTCGACTTCTGGGCGAGCTGGTGCGGCCCGTGTCGCCAGCTTGCTCCGATCCTCGAGGAGATCGCCAACGAAAAGGGCGAGAAGCTCACGATCGTCAAGATGGACGCGGACGCCAACCCGGTCACCCCGGCGCAGTACCGCGTCACCGGACTCCCGACCATGAACCTGTACTACCAGGGTGAGGTCGTTCGGTCGATCGTCGGAGTCCGACCCAAGAGCGCGATCCTGAGCGAGCTCGAGGAGCACACGGCCTGAGCCATCCAGGCGTGAAAGGCCCCGGTGAGATTCTCACCGGGGCCTTTTCGTTGCGCTCGTCGCTCGCTCCGACACTGAGCCTTCACGGATTTATCGACTTATTGATATGTAGACTTATTCTGAGAAGGATCCATCAACTCCACGATGCGCTCGAGATCCTCCAGCGTCGCGAACTCGACCGTGACCTTGCCCTTGGATCGACCGAGATCGACCTTCACTCTCGTGTCGTACCGCTCCGAGAGGCGGGCAGCCAAGTCAGCCAGCCTCGGCGCCGACATCGTGGGAGACTGTCGGACTGCCGGCCGCTTGGTGGAATCCGGGCCGACCGTCACAATCTCCTCGAGGGCGCGCACAGACAAGCCCTCAGCCACGACCCGGGTCGCGAGCCGATCCTGAATCTCCGGATTGCTGACGCTCACCAGCGCACGGGCGTGACCAGCTGACAGGACGCCGGCCGCGACTCGCCGCTGGACGGCCGGGGTCAGCTTGAGCAGACGCAGGGTGTTGCTGATCTGCGGCCGCGATCTGCCGATTCGATCAGCGAGCTCCTCGTGGGTGCAGCCGAAATCCTCCAACAGCTGCTGGTAGGCCGACGCCTCCTCCAGCGGGTTGAGCTGTGAGCGGTGCAGGTTCTCCAGAAGCGCGTCTCGCAGCAGGTCCTCGTCGGAGGTGTCTCGGACGATCGCGCCGATCGTGTCCAGTCCAGCCTGACCACTGGCGCGCCAACGACGCTCTCCCATGATGAGCTCGTAGCGGTCCCTGCCTACTTCACGAACAACGACAGGCTGGAGCAGTCCGACCTCCTTGATGGAGTGGACCAACTCGGCCATGTGGTCCTCGTCGAACACCTGGCGGGGCTGCCTGGGGTTGGCGACGATCTGCTCGAGGGGAATCTCGGCGAATCGTGCGCCGGCGATCTCCTGCAGCCCTGAGGCCTGAGCGTCTGCGGGGCTCGACGGAATCAAGGATTCCAGGCCGCGACCCAGTCCGCGACGTGTGCTCATCGGGGTGTCTCCTGAAGTCCGGCCGCGGCGATCTCC
This sequence comes from Aeromicrobium sp., assembly GCF_049587115.1. Classification (GTDB taxonomy): domain Bacteria; phylum Actinomycetota; class Actinomycetes; order Propionibacteriales; family Nocardioidaceae; genus Aeromicrobium. Next base: position 17,647 of record NZ_JBAVDI010000034.1, on the reverse strand, counting down.
CGGGCGGCCTCGAGATAGGACAGTGCGCCAGATGACGACCCGTCGTAGGTGATGACTGTTTGTTGGTAGCTGGGCGCCTCGGAGATGCGGACCGATCGCGGGATCGCGGTCCGGATGACCTTGTCTGCAAAGTGGTTGCGGACCTCCTCGGCCACTCCGGCCGACAGCCGGGTGCGAGCGTCATACATCGTCAACAGAATCGTCGACACCTCGAGCTGTGGGTTGAGGTGAGCGCGGATCAGGTCGATGTTGCGGACGAGCTGGCCCAGACCCTCCAGCGCGTAGTACTCGCACTGGATCGGAATCAGGACCTCGCGACCGGCGACCATCGCATTGACCGTCAGTAGTCCCAGTGAGGGTGGGCAGTCGATGAGGACGTAATCGATTCGGTCCCCTGCGGCTTCGCAATCCGCGAGATAGGCCTGTAGCGCTCGATCCAGGCGCGATTCACGAGCCACCAGCGAGACCAGCTCGATCTCGGCGCCAGCCAGGTCTATGGACGCGGGCAACACGGTCAGACCGTCGATATCCGGGCAGGGCTTGACCAGCTCGTCGAGGTCTGTTCCGTCGACGATCGCCTCGTACACGCCCGGTGTCCCCTCACTGTGCGGAACGTTGAGGGCGGTGGAGGCGTTGCCTTGTGGATCCAGATCGATGACCAGCACGCGAAGACCCTTGAGCGCCAGTGCAGCGGCGATGTTGACCGTCGTGGTGGTCTTTCCGACTCCACCCTTCTGATTGGCGACCACGAAGACCCGCGTCGCGCTGGGTGGGTCGAAGCGTTGGGTTGCCGACGCGCGTTGTACCAGCGCAATGTGTTCCTCGACCTCCGATGCCAGCGGCGTGGATTCGTCGTGGGTCGGGACGGGCACGCGGAAACTGGATGCGGTGGCGGGAGCTGTCCCGGGCGACGTGTCGCTCATAGGTCCCCTTCATTTGTTTCACGTGAAACATGGCTCGGGTGCGCTGGAGGCACATGGATCACTTGGTCACCTCGACGACGGTGGTCGGGACGTCTCCATTGTCATACGTCGACACCACGATAGAGGTCGCGCCGAGCCGATGGAGGGTTGCCGTCGCTGCCGTCACCTCGTCTTGGGCTGTTCGCCCCTTGAGTGCCAGCAACACTCCTCCTGGCTTCACCAGAGGAAGACACCAGCGGCCCAGCTTGTCGAGCGCTGCAACAGCCCGCGCCGTGACGACGTCATACGTCTCATTCACATCTTCTGCTCGAGACCGCACCACCGACACGTTGTCCAGGCCGAGGTCGCGCACCGCGTCCTCCAAAAAGGTCGTTCGCCGAAGCAAGGGTTCGATCAGCGTCACCGATAGATCCGGGCGGGCGATCGCCCACACCAGTCCGGGTAGTCCAGCGCCCGTGCCGATGTCGGCAACCGAGGCCTGCTGCGGCACGCGTGGCAACACCACAGCGGAATTCATGATGTGGCGATCCCAGATGCGTGGGACTTCCCGCGGTCCGATCAGCCCTTTGAGCACGCCGTCGGTCGCCAAGATGTGGGCGTATTCCTGCGCCAGCGCGAGGCGGGAAGCGAACACCCCCGCCGCGTGCGGAGGGGGTGTTTCACGTGAAACATCTCCGTCGGAGATGTTCTGAGGATCAGCGTCGGATCCCGTCATCGACGATCTACTCGGCCGCGGCGTGGACGACGACGAAGCGCTGCGGCTCCACTCCATCAGACGAGCTCGACAGCCCGGCGTCGGCCACGGCGTCGTGCACGACCTTCCGCTCGAACGGCGTCATGGCGTTCAAGGACACCGAGTCACCATCAGACTTCACCTTCTCGATCGCCTCGCCCGCGATCGCCACCAGCTCAAGCCGCCTGGCCGCCCGGAAGCCTGCGACGTCCAGCATCAATCGGCTGCGCTCCCCGGTCTCCCGGTAGACAGCCAGGCGGGTCAGCTCCTGCAGAGCATCAAGCACCTCACCCTCGCGCCCGACGAGATGGTCAAGATTGCCGCCGACGATGTCCACCGAAGCGCGGTCACCATCGACGTCCATGTCGATGTCACCGTCGAGGTCGGCGATGTCCAGCAGGCCCTCGAGAAAATCTGCGGCGATGTCGCCTTCTGCTTCCAGCTTCTTCGCGGAGTCGCTCACTGCATGCCGTCCTTGTCGGTGTTGTTCTTGCTCGTGATGTCGGGCTTGCTCTTCCGCTGCGGAGGAGTGGCCGGTTTCTTCTTGCGTTGGCTTCGCGCCTGGTTCTTCGGCTGCTGACGGACAGGCGGCTTGGGGGCTTCTTCAACGACGGGCTCTGCTGGGTCGAGGGCGACCGTTCGTCCGTGCTTGGCGTCGCGCTCCTGCTTGGCCGTGAAGGCCGGAGTGCCGGGTGCCGGGTTCTTGCGAATCACGTAGAACTGCTGACCCATCGTCCAGAAGTTCGAGGTCGTCCAGTAGAAGAGCACACCCAAGGGGAATGCCACTCCGCCGACGGCGAACACGACCGGCAAGATGTACAGCAGCATCTTCTGCTGTTGGGCGTACTGACCCGACATCGCGTCAGCTGGCATGTTCTTGCTCATGAGCTGTCGCTGAGTCGTGAACTGCGTCGCGACCATGACCAGAACCAGCGTCATCGTCAAGATCTTGGTCTCCACGGCAGAGCTCTTGATGAAGGTGTCGGCGATCTGCGCACCGAGCAGCTTTGCCTTGGAGAGCGACTCCGCGTCAGCACCGGACAGGAATCCGCGGGCCCCCGCGGCGCCCTCCTTCGACGCTTGATCGATGACCCGGAAGAGCGCGAAGAAGATCGGCATCTGCAGGATCAGTGGCAGGCACGAGGCGAACGGGTTGGTGCCGGTGTCCTTCCAAAGCTTCATCTGCTCCTGCGTCAGGCGCTCTCGATCATGCTTGTACTTCTGCTGCAATGCCTTGATCTGTGGCTGCAGCAGCTGCATGTTGCGGCTCGACTTGATCTGCTTGACGAACAGCGGAATCAGGATTGTACGAATGGTCACCGTCAGACCGATGATCGACAGCGCCCAGGTCCAGCCGGAGTCCTCTGACAGAACGGTCGAGAAGATCCGGTGCCACACCAACAGCACTCCGGAAACGGCGTAGTACAACGGCGTCATGATCGCGCCGCCGATGTCGCCTAGGAAGCCGAACATTGTTCTCCTCTTTGTGACTGGGGCACCGGGTCATATCCGCCGGTACTCCACGGGTGGCAACGCAGTACACGACGACCCGAGAGCCAGGTCCCACGCATCGCACCGTGAGTCTGCACGGCCTCCAAAGCGTAGGCCGAGCAGGTCGGATGGTAGCGACAGACCTGCCCGTACAGCGGGCTGATCGCGAATCGATAGGCCTTGAGCAACCAGATCAAGGGGTATTTCACCGCGCACCGGCCCGCGATAGAGCTGCGTCCAGGTGCTCGGCCAGCGTCGATGAGTTTGCCTCGCTCGACGCAGGAAGCGCTCGCACGACCACACGCGAGCCGGCGGGAAAGCTGTCCACACGCTCGCGCATCAGGTGCCTGAGTCGGCGCTTGACCCGATTTCGTTCCACCGCCGAGCCCACCGCCTTGCTCACGACGAAACCGACGGACGTGTGTCCGCCGGTTCCCGGGACGACATGGGTGACGAGGGTTGGTTGAGCGCCTTTGGCTCCACGACGGATCGTGCGCCGAAAATCCTCCCCGTTGCGCATGCGTTGAACGCGTGCGAGCAACGGATCAGGCAGACAGCTTGGCGCGGCCCTTGCGGCGGCGGTCCGCCAGGATGGCGCGGCCGGCGCGTGTGCGCATGCGGAGGCGGAAGCCGTGCTTCTTGGCGCGACGGCGGTTGTTCGGCTGAAAAGTACGCTTGCTCACGATGTGTTCCTCACGGGATTCGGTCTGGGCCGGTCGACGGCCACCGCTCGCCCACAACCGGATCTTGCAGTTGTCATGGGCATGCGGCGGAAGTCGTTCTAGGACGACTAGACAACGGTACGGGCGGCCCGCACCACGGTCAAACTGATACCCATACGCGACGAACCTGCACTCGTCCAGACGACACGCCGCATCGTCTGGACAACCTGGGGAAATTCGCTTGTAAGCACCCGCCAAGGCTGCTAGCGTCACCGCGGTATCGACTTTTCCACAAGGGCCGCCTCAACTCTCGAGTTCGCATTCACACCGTGTGGAAAACCCTGTGGACGTGTCGGGAGGCATTTGAATGAGCGACGGCCAGGAACCCAGCCCAGAGGAACATCTCCACCGAATCTGGCAGGGGGCCGTCGACACATTGTCGCCGGGAGCCAAGGTCTGGGTCTACTCGGCCAAGCCACTCACGCTCCACAACAACATCCTGATCGTGGCTGTCCAGGACGACCTGACTCGCGCACAGCTGGAGTCTCGCGTGCGCCCCGCACTGGAGCACGCCATCAGCACTGCACTCCGTGAGGAGACCCGGCTGGTCGTCACTATCGAGCCCACCCTGCTCGACTTTGATCAAAGTCCACAAGACGACATGTCGACAAATAAACCCAATCGGTTTGCCGCCGGTCACGACCTCGACGACGAAGACGATGACGCGCAGGACGAATTCGTGCCGAGCTGGGCCGAGCGCAAGACCGGCCCGCCACGAATCGGCAGTGTCGCCGAGGCCCGCCTCAATCCGCGTTACCTGTTCGAGAACTTCGTCATCGGTTCATCCAACCGATTTGCCCACGCTGCTGCCGTCGCTGTTGCCGAGGCACCAGGCAAGGCATACAACCCGCTCGTCATCCACGGTGAGTCCGGACTGGGCAAGACCCACCTCCTGCACGCCATCGGTCACTACGTCCTGAATCTCTACCCATCCTCGCGCGTGCGATATGTCAACAGCGAAGAGTTCACCAACGACGTCATCAACGCCATCCGGGAGAACCGCACCGCCGCACTCAAGCGCAAGTATCGTGAGATCGACGTGCTGCTGGTCGACGACATTCAGTTCCTCGAGGGCAAGGAGTCGACGCAGACCGAGTTCTTCCACACGTTCAACGCCCTGCACAACGAGAACAAGCAGATCGTCATGACCTCCGATCGGCCACCCAAGAACCTCACGACACTGGAGGATCGGCTCCGCAATCGCTTCGAATGGGGATTGACCACCGACGTCCAGCCTCCCGATCTCGAGACCAGGATCGCGATCCTGCGCAAGAAGGCCGCGAACGAAAAGCTCACGGCACCAGCCGATGTGCTTGAGTTCATCGCCAGCAAGGTGCAGACCAATATCCGCGAGCTCGAAGGTGCGCTCATCCGCGCCACGGCATTCGCGAACCTCAATGGCACGACGGTCGACCTGCAGCTGGCCCAGATCGTGCTCAAGGACCTGATTGCCGAGGGCGAGGAGCCTGACATCACGGTCGGCATGATCATGGCGCAGACCGCGGCCTATTCCGAGTTTTCGATCGACGACCTGTGCAGCACCAACCGCAGCCGCAATCTGGTGCTCGCGCGACAGATCGCGATGTACCTCTGCCGTGAGCTCACGGAGATGTCACTGCCCAAGATCGGCCAGGAGTTCGGCAATCGGGATCACACCACCGTGATGCACGCCGACCGCAAGATCCGCAAGCTCATGGCCGAGAAGCACGCTGTCTACAACCAAGTCACCGAGCTCACTGCGCGCATCAAGCAGCAAGCACGCCAGTCATGACCCATGGATGGCCGAATTGGACCATTCACACCTGGGGACGACGCTGTGGGAACACCCACCAAACCCGTGGACATCTTCGGAACCGTTGTGAACGGTGTGTGAACGCACCATGGACGTCCACAGGACCTTGTAGTTTCGGGCCCTGTGGAACCACAAGTAATCCACCAACGAAAAGCCCGTCTCGTCAGCACGAATCCGGGTTTTCCACCGAATCCACAGACGCTACTACAACTACTACTCTTCTTTATCTCCGCAAACCCCGCAGAAGTCACGTCGTGCCTTGTGTGTGGATAGCGATTTCTGTGGTTCCCCTGGTTGCCCCCCGTCGCGCATCCCGTGGCAGGATTCATCACGACGGCTCCCGTCCCCGGAAAGGCTTTCTTACGTGAAATTCCGCATCGACCGCGACACGCTCGCCGACGCCGTCGCCTGGACAGCGCGCAGCCTGCCCAATCGTCCGAGCGTCCCGGTCCTCGCAGGACTTCTGATCGAAACCGCCGCGGACGGCCTGACCTTGTCGGGATTCGACTATGAGACCTCGACCCGAGCCACGTTGCCGGCGGAGGTCAGCGCCGATGGTCGAGCGCTCGTGTCGGGACGCCTCCTGGCAGAGATCGTCAAGTCACTTCCGGCCAAGCCCGTCGACGTGTCGCTGGACGGCACCAAGGTGCAGGTCGTGTGCGGCAACGCTCGATTCAGTCTCCAGACGATGCCGGTCGAGGAGTATCCACAGCTGCCCGCCATGCCGACAGCCTCCGGCACGATCAAGGCCGACGACTTCGCCACTGCGGTCTCGCAGGCCAGCGCGGCCGCTGGACGCGACGAGATGCTGCCGCTGTTGACAGGAGTACGACTCGAGCTGGAGGGCTCGAAGATCTCCCTGATGGCGACTGACCGATTCCGCGCCAGCCTGCGCGATCTCGAGTGGTACCCCGAATCCAGCGATCTGTCGGCGCAGGCCCTCGTGCCGGCGCGGGTTCTCAACGAGACGGCACGCTCGCTGACCTCGGGCGGTGACGTCACGATCGCCGTCTCCTCGGGCGAGTCCGGGGATGGCCTGATCGGTTTCGAGGGGGTCGTCGGCAACGGCACCCGGCGCACGACGACCCGGCTGCTCGAAGGTGACTTCCCGCGCGTGCGCCAGCTGTTCCAGGCCCAGGCCGAGACCGTGGCGTACGTCGAGACCCAGGCATTCGTCGACTCGGTCAAGCGCGTCGCCCTGGTGGCGGAGCGCAACACGCCGGTACGCCTGAGCTTCTCCGACGGGCAGCTGTTGCTCGAGGCGGGAAGCGGTGATGAGGCCCAGGCCTCGGAGTCGATCGAGGCGACCATCAACGGAGCCGACATCTCGATCGGTTTCAACCCCACGTACTTGCTGGAAGGTCTCGCGGTCATGTCAGATCCGGTCGTGCACCTGTCCTTCACCCAACACACCAAGCCTGCAGCAATCTCAGGAGTCCAGGAAATCGGAGCCGACCCGGACGTGGCCTTCCGCTACCTGATAATGCCGGTACGCCTGCAGAGCTGACGAAGGGAATCGTGACGAGCATGAACATCGGAATCGTGGGACTCGGCAAGATGGGCGGCAACATGCGCACCCGACTGCGCAACGCCGACGTGACAGTCGTCGGCTACGACCGCGATCCCGATCTCAGCGATGCATCGTCCCTGGCCGACATGGTCGACCAGCTGCCGAGCCCCAAGATCGTCTGGGTCATGGTGCCCTCGGGGGACATCACTCGAGCGACTGTCGAGGAGCTCATCGAGCTGCTCGACGAGGGCGACGTCATCGTTGACGGCGGCAACTCCCGCTGGACCGACGACGAGAAGCACGCGGCCCTGGCGGAGCAGCAGGGCATCGGCTACGTCGACTGCGGTGTGAGCGGCGGCGTGTGGGGCCTGGACAACGGTTATGCCCTGATGGCCGGCGGCAGCGCCGAGGACATCGCCAAGGTCCAGTTCGCCTTCGACGCGCTCAAGCCAGAGGGCGACTCGGGATTCGTGCACGCTGGCAGGGTCGGCGCCGGACACTTTTCCAAGATGGTTCACAACGGTATCGAGTACGCCATGATGCAGGCTTACGCGGAGGGCTTCGAGCTGCTGGAGAAGGTCGACATGGTCGACAGCGTCGCCGAGGTCTTCAACTCGTGGCGGACCGGCACGGTCGTCCGCTCGTGGCTGCTGGACCTGCTGGTCAAGGCACTCGAGGAGGATCCGGGACTGTCGAAGGTGCGTGGTTACGCGGAGGATTCCGGCGAAGGTCGGTGGACCGTAGAGGCCGCGATCGACAACGCGGTGCCGATGCACACGATCGCCGCCTCCCTGTTCGCCCGGTTCAGCTCTCGTCAGGAGGAGTCGCCGGCCATGCAGGCTGTCGCTGCGATGCGACAGCAGTTCGGTGGTCACGCCGTGCGCGCCGCCGAGGAGGCTGGAATGAGCCCCGCCGACGCGGATCCCTCGGATCCCGTCTAGGCGTGTACGTCAGCCGCCTCACCCTGCACGACTTCCGGTCCTACACCTCGGTCGAGATCGATCTCGACGCCGGCGCGACCGCATTCATCGGATCGAACGGTCAGGGCAAGACCAATCTGGTCGAGGCGATCGACTACCTCTCCCGGCTGGATTCGCACCGCGTCTCGGGTGATGCGCCGTTGGTGCGAGCGGGTGCCGAACGGGCCGTCGTCAGGGCCGATGTCGTTCGGGGCTCGCGCACGGCTCTGCTGGAGCTGGAGATCACGCCCGGCAAATCCAATCGAGCGCGGGTCAATCGCGCCGCACTGACCCGCACCCGCGACATCGTGGGAGTCCTACGGACGGTGATGTTCTCGCCCGAGGATCTTGCGCTGGTCAAGGGCGATCCATCGGACCGCCGCCGATTCCTCGATTCGTTGCTGGTGCTTCGGACACCCCGCCTTGCCGGCGTACGGGCTGACTACGATCGCGTGCTCAAGCAGCGCAACACCCTGCTCAAATCTGCACGAGGTCGCCGCAACGTCGAGATTGCGACTCTGGACATCTGGAGCGAGAACCTGGCGCGGACCGGCGCCGAGCTCGTCTCCCAGCGGTTGCGTCTGCTCGACGCTCTGGCGCCGCACCTCATCGAGGCCTACGTCCGGGTCGCGGCCGACTCCGCCCCGGACCGCCGAAACGTCACCGCGACCTACCGATCCTCGCTCGACCTGCCCCCCGAGCTTCGTGACCAGGACGCCATCGAGGAGGCGCTGACCGAACAGATCAGCAGACGGCGACAGGACGAGATGGATCGCGGCATCAGTCTGGTCGGTCCGCACCGTGACGAAGTCACGCTCATGATCGGCGACCTCCCGGCCAAGGGCTACGCCAGCCATGGCGAGTCGTGGTCACTTGCCCTTGCGCTGAGGCTGGCGTCGTTCGAACTGCTGCGCGAGGACGATGACGACCCCGTTCTGATCCTCGACGACGTCTTCGCCGAGCTCGATCAGGGCCGGCGGCAGCAGCTCGCCGAGCTCGTCGGCGACGCCGAGCAGGTGCTGGTCACCGCTGCCGTCGCGGACGACGTTCCGGCGGCGCTCAAGGGTCACCGGTTCAACGTCGCCGCCGGGGAGGTCGTCCGTGACTGAGCCCGACGAGCCGATCAAACCCGAGGACGGCCTTGGCCTGGCCCGTGACATCGCCAACTCCTATCGCGGCAAGGCCAGCGCGGTCCCGCCGTCTGGCAAGCGTCGCGTGCGGCCAGCCAAACCATCGCGCGACAAGCGGGACGAGCCGAGTCCGCTGTCCGATCTGCTCGGTCAGGTCGTGAGCGAGCAGGGGTGGGAGGGCAAGCTCTCCGATCAGCGGATCTTCACCGACTGGACCGCACTCGTCGGCCCAGAGGTTGCGCAGCACGCCCAGGTCGAGGCGTACGAGGACGGTGAGGTCCACGTCCGAGCGGCCTCGACCGCGTGGGCGACCCAGCTCAAGATGCTGGCCCCGCGCATCGTGGCCAAGCTCAACGAGCAGCTCGGCGACGGTACTGTGCTCCGCATCATCGTGCGCGGACCACAGGCTCCGTCGTGGAAGAAGGGTCCTCGCTCCATCCGCGGTGCCAGGGGGCCTCGAGACACCTACGGGTAGGCCGTTCGCCGACCAGGCTCGGGAAGCGGCTGAGTGGAAGGCGCCGCGGGACTATTCGGCGGGTGAGATCGCCGCGGCGGCCGCGACGAACGCGGCCGTGACTGCCGTGACCGCTCCCAGAACCAGTGACGCCTCGAAGAAGCCAACCCAGCCGTAGGCGGGGCGAACCCCAATCACGACAAGGGCCGCAAGGCCGGCGACGCAGCCGATCAGCGCACTGATGAAGGAACCACCGACCGGTTGGCGCGGTCCGTGGATCACCGCCGCGACGATCCCGGTCCACAGCAGGCTGACTGCCAGCGCCGCCACGACGTCGGCCGGGCGGTGCCAACCAGCAACGATCGTCGAAGCACCCGCCAGGGTGGTGGCGAAACCACCCGCGGCCGCGGCCGTGGGACGTAGAACGCCGGGCACCACGAGCAGCATCGCTCCGGTTGCGCTCGCGACGACTGTCGTGTGGCCGCTCGGTAGACTGTTGAGCACGCCGAGGCCGAAGTCCGGCCGGTCCAGCACGAGCTGCTTGAGCAGCTGGGTCGAGATGTTCGCACCGACGATCAGCACCCCGGCGGCCACCGCGAGCCGGGCCTTGCCGCGAAACAAAGCGATGAGCACGACGCCGGCGACGACCAACGCGATTGCTCCGATCGAGACGTATCCGAGCCAGCTCAGCAAAGTCAGCTGCGCGTCCCGACCAGCCACGACCGTCGTCATGGCGGTGTCATCCCACCGCTGCCCCTGGGATGACTCCAGCGCAATTCGCACCATCGCGAACAGCACGAGCCCCGCCGCCACGACAACGCCGAGCGCAGGTAGCGCGGTGCCGCGACGGGCAGTGTCGGTCGTCATCCCTCTACGATGCCCGATGAGGCCCAAGACCTTCTGGCCACAGGATGCCACTGAACTCGAAATGGCGGCGATCCGGCCCTCGCGGACATACCCGTGGTCGGCGGCGGGTCTCCTGCCCCCTCAAAACCGCTGTTCTGTGCCTCTCAGTGCCACCTGGGGTTCGCGACGCGACGACTTAGAACGGTGGGCATCCGCTGAGACGCACACAATCGCCCGTATACTGCACAGGTGACTCAAACTCCAGATCCTGAAGCTTCATATGACGCCAGCAACATTCAGGTCCTCGAAGGTCTGGAGGCGGTTCGCAAGCGTCCCGGCATGTACATCGGCTCGACCGGAGAACGTGGTCTGCACCACCTGGTGTACGAGGTCGTCGACAACTCGGTGGACGAGGCGTTGGCCGGGTATGCCTCTCACATCGCCGTGACGATGCAGGCCGACGGCGGCGTGCGCGTGGTTGATGACGGGCGAGGGATCCCGGTCGACGAGCACCCCACGGAAAAGATGCCGGCTGTCACGCTGGTCCTCACCTCGCTGCACGCCGGCGGCAAGTTCGGCGGCGGTGGCTACAAGGTCTCCGGCGGACTGCATGGTGTCGGCGTCTCGGTCGTCAACGCGCTGTCGACGCGCCTCGACGTCGAGATCAAGCGCGACGGCTACCGCTGGACGCAGTCGTTCACGTACGGCGTGCCCGACGCTCCGCTCGAACGGCATGAGAAGACGGCCGAGACGGGCACGACGACGACCTTCTACGCCAGCGAAGACATCTTCGAGAGCACGGTCTACAACTACGAGACGCTCAAGACCCGCTTTCGCGAGATGGCCTTCCTCAACAAGGGCCTAGAGCTCGTGCTGCGTGACGACCGGGATGCCGCCCAGGATGCGGCCGAGGGCGACACCGCGGTCGACGAGGTCGAGCGCGACGCCCGGTTCCGCTACGACAAAGGTCTGGTCGACTACGTCGAGCACATCAACGTCGGCAGCAAGTCGCCGATCCACCGCGATGTCATCTCGATCGAGTCCGAGGACGAGTCCAAAGGGCTGTCGCTGGAGATTGCGATGCAGTGGAACGACAGCTTCATCGAGTCGGTCCACACCTTCGCCAACACCATCAACACGCACGAGGGCGGCACCCACGAAGAGGGCTTCCGCGCGGCGCTGACCACCACGGTCAACAAGTTCGCCACGACGCAGGGACTGATCAAGAAGGCTGCCGACAATCTGTCCGGCGAGGACATCCGCGAGGGACTCACCGCGATCGTGTCGATCAAGCTGGAGGAGCCGCAGTTCGAAGGCCAGACCAAGACCAAGCTCGGCAACAGCGAGGCCAAGTCATACGTCCAGTCGGTGCTCAATGATGAGCTGGGCGCGTGGTTCGAGCAGCACCCGGCCGAGGGCAAGACCATCGTCCGCAAGTCGATCGACGCCGCGACTGCTCGCATGGCGGCCCGCAAGGCTCGCGACCTGGCTCGCAACCGCAAGGGATTCCTGGGTGGCGGCGGCCTGCCGGGCAAGCTCGCCGACTGCTCCTCGCGCAACCCTGAGGAGTGCGAGGTGTTCATCGTCGAGGGCAACTCCGCCGGTGGCTCTGCCAAGGGTGGCCGCGATCCTCGAACCCAGGCGATCCTTCCGCTGCGCGGCAAGATCCTCAACGTCGAGAAGGCTCGGATCGACAAGATCCTGCAGAACGCCGAGGTCCAGGCGATCATCTCCGCGCTCGGCACCGGCGTGCACGAGGACTTCGACATCGACAAGCTCCGCTATCACAAGATCGTGCTGATGGCCGACGCCGACGTGGACGGCCAGCACATCTCGACGCTGCTTCTGACGTTGCTGTTCCGTTTCATGAAGCCGTTGATCGACGGAGGCCACGTCTACCTCGCGCAGCCGCCGCTGTACAAGATCAAGTGGAGCAACTCCACCGACGAGCTCGCGTACTCCGACTCCGAACGCGACGCGATGCTCAAGGCTGGTGCTGCCGACGGCAAGCGGCTGCCCAAGGAGATCGGTCAGCAGATCCAGCGTTACAAGGGTCTGGGCGAGATGAACGACAGCGAGCTGTGGGACACCACGATGGACCCGGCCAATCGCATCCTCCGCCAGGTGACCCTGGAGGATGCCGCGATGGCCGACGAGATGTTCACGATCCTCATGGGCGAGGACGTCGAGCAACGCCGCTCGTTCATCCAGCGCAACGCCAAAGACGTCCGCTTCCTCGACATCTGATCTGACAGGGCATTCACATGACAGAGACCACGCCTCCCGAGCACGACCGGATCGAGCACGTCGAGCTGCAGGACGAGATGCAGCGTTCGTACATCGACTACGCCATGAGCGTCATCGTGTCGCGAGCGCTCCCGGACGTGCGCGACGGCCTCAAGCCAGTGCACCGACGCGTTCTCTACGCGATGTTCGATGGCGGCTACCGACCCGACCGCGGCTTCTCCAAGTGCAGCCGCATCGTGGGTGACGTGATGGGCCAGTACCACCCGCACGGCGACACCGCGATCTACGACACCTTGGTGCGTCTCGCCCAGCCGTGGGTCATGCGCGCGCCGATGATCTCGGGCCAGGGCAACTTCGGCTCGCCGGGTGACGACGGTGCAGCCGCGATGCGCTACACCGAGTGCCGCCTCGCCCCCATCGCGATGGAGATGGTGCGTGACATCAACGAGAACACCGTCGACTTCCGTCCCAACTACGACGGACGCTCACAGGAGCCGACGGTCCTGCCGGCACGCATCCCCAACCTGCTGGTCAATGGTTCTGCGGGCATCGCGGTGGGCATGGCGACCAACATTCCGCCGCACAATCTGCGCGAGGTGGCCGAGGGAGCGCAGTGGGCCCTGGCGAATCCCGACGCGACAAAGGAAGAGCTGCTCGAGGCCATGATCGAGCGCATCAAGGGCCCGGACTTCCCGTCCGATGCGTTGATCGTCGGGACCAAGGGCATCGAAGACATGTACCGCACGGGACGCGGCTCGATCATGATGCGGGCCATCGTGTCGATCGAGGAGGACACCAAGGGCCGCATCCAGCTCGTCGTCACTGGGCTGCCGTATCAGGTCAACCCCGACAACCTCATGCGGAAGATCGCAGATCTGGTCAACGCCGGACGTCTGCAGGGCATCTCGGACCTGCGGGACGAGACCTCGTCGCGCGTCGGCCGGCGCATCGTGATCGAGATCCGCAGGGACGCGGTCGCCCGGGTCGTGCTGAACAACCTCTACAAGCACACCGAGCTGCAGACCAACTTCAGCGCCAACATGCTGGCACTTGTCGACGAGGTGCCGCGGACACTGACACTCGATGGTTTCGTGAGCAACTGGATCAACCACCAGATCGAAGTCATCCAACGGCGCACCCAGTATCGGCTCGACGAGGCGGAGGCGCGCGCCCACATCTTCCGCGGCTACGCCAAGGCGCTGGACGCGCTCGACGACGTCATCGCACTGATCCGCCGCAGCCCGACCGTCGACGAGGCACGCAGCGGGCTCATCGCGCTGCTGGACATCGACGAGCTGCAGGCCAATGCGATCCTGGAGATGCAGCTGCGTCGCCTCGCAGCCCTGGAGCGGCAGAAGATCATGGACGAGCTGGCAGAGCTCGAGACCAAGATCGCTGACTTCAAGGACATCCTTGCCAAGCCGGCGCGCCAGCGTCAGATCGTGTCCGACGAGCTGGCCGCGATCACCGACAAGTTCGGCGACGACCGCCGCTCGCAGATCATCCCCGCGGACGGCGACCTGTCGGACGAGGATCTGATCCCGGACGAAGAAGTGGTCGTCACGATCACCAAGGGTGGCTACGCGAAGAGGACCAAGACCGACCTCTACCGGGTCCAGAACCGAGGCGGCAAAGGTGTCCGCGGTGCGGCACTGCGCGGCGACGACATGGTCGAGCACCTGTTCTCGACGACCGCCCATCACTGGATCCTGTTCTTCACGACAGCGGGCCGGGTCTACCGCGCCAAGGCTTACCAGCTCCCCGAGGCGGGACGCGACGCCAAGGGTGGCCACGTCGCCGGGCTGTTGTCGTTCCAGCCGGACGAGGACATTGCCCAGGTTCTGGCCATTCGGGATTACGAGCAGGCGCCCTACCTCGTGCTGGCGACCAAGAAGGGTCTGGTCAAGAAGACCCGACTGGGCGACTACAACAGCCCGCGTCAGGCCGGAGTCATCGCGATCAACTTCCGCGACGAGGACGATGAGCTGATCGGTGCCGAGCTGGTCACTCCGGACGACGACTTGATCTTGATCTCCCGGAAGGCTCAGGCGATCCGCTTCCGAGCCGACGACGAGCAGCTCCGCCCGATGGGGAGGGCAACGTCCGGCGTCACGGGCATGAAGTTCCGTGGCGAGGACTCCATGTTGTCGATGTCGGTGATCCGGCGCTCCGCTGGAGCGCTGGAAGCCGACGAGGTGCCCGAGGAGGACCAGCTGTTCGTCTTCACGGTGACAGACGGAGGCTTCGCGAAGAAGACCCCGGTCGAGCAGTACCGACTGCAAGGTCGCGGCGGACTCGGCATCAAGGCGATGCAGATCACCGAGAATCGTGGTGAACTGGTGGGCGGTCTCGTGCTTGTCGACACCGATGACGTGATCTCGGTGACGGCAGGCGGCCAGGTCACTCGGAGCCTCGTCTCCGGTGTCAATCCCACCGGGCGTGGCACGATGGGAGTGAGCTTCGTGAAGTTCAAGGGCAGCGATCGGGTTGTGACGATTGCACGCAACGCAGAGCTCCCGCAGGATGAGGCGCAGATCGAGGCGACGTCGACCGACGAGGATCAGGACCAGTGACCAAAGACGACAAGCAGGACCCGAGCCCGACCCCGGGTTCCGCCGCTGGCGACACTGCACGGACCCAGGCAATCCCTCTATCGCCCAACGGTGCGGGTTTGCCGGCGAGCAAGACCGGTCAATCAACTGATAGCAGCCAGACGGACAAGGGGCGCCCGCGGGAGTCCGCGTCCTCCCGGCCCGAACGTCAGGACGGTCCGTCGCAGCCGACGGATCAGACCGACTCCGGAGACGACGAGTCGACGAACCGGACCCTGACGGCTGCGGACTATGCCCGCACGACGAAGCAGTCGGCCTCCACGACCGCTGTCATCCCTGCCGTCAGGGAAAGGATCGACAAGCTCAAGGACAAGAAGCGTTCGACCCCCCCGGTTGCGCCAGCGGTGACCGGCTCGGGTAGGCGGGCGAGTCTGCGGCTGACACACGTCGAGCCGTGGTCGGTGACTCGGCTCGCGTTCGCGATCTCGGTCGCCATGATGATCGTCGCCGTCGTCGCGGTCACGATCTTCTGGGTGGTCCTGGAGGCGACAGGAGTCTGGGACCAGATCAACGGCAGTGTGACATCGGTGCTGAGCGACGACTCGTCGAGCTTCAACATCACGGACTATCTCGGCTTCGGACGCCTGGTCGGACTGACCCTGGTGCTGTCGGCGATCAACGTGATCCTGTTGACCGCGATCGCCACGATCGGTGCTCACCTGTACAACCTCGCGGCTCAGCTCCTCGGTGGAGTTGAGGTCACGTTCACCGAGCAGAAGTAGTGACCCCTCCCCGTTTTGGGAGACCGTGGGCGGTGCGGTAAAGTTCACCGCTGTTGCGGGCGTATAGCTCAGCTTGGTTAGAGCGCTTCCCTGATAAGGAAGAGGTCCGAGGTTCAAGTCCTCGTACGCCCACTCACTAGGAGGTCCGCATGAAGAAAATTCTCGCCCTCGGGCTGGCAATTGCCGGAGTCGTCTGGGCGCGTGGCCAGTCGAAGAAGCAGCCCGTTGACACGTGGGCGGCGGCCAGCGACCAGGTCTGACCCGTGAGACCAGCACCAGCACGGGGCCGTGGCGCAATTGGTAGCGCACCTGCTTTGCAAGCAGGGGGTTAGGGGTTCGAGTCCCCTCGGCTCCACCACAGAGAACCGTTGCGAGAGCAGCGGTTCTCGTCGTTCCAGGACATTTCGGTAGGGCGGATCCGTCGACTCGTGGGGGACTGACGGGGGAAGCGCCCATTCTTCATCGCCTGAGTCGTAGACAGTCGGCCAGGTGGTGTCGTGAGAGAGCGCTAGTGCCCGATCATGCCGAGAGTCGGGCGGCCGTGCTTCATCCCCGATGCGTTTCGGTCCGGAGCCAGAGCGAAGCGTGCGCTGGTTGCACGGTGGCGTTGACCGCGTCGAGCAAGTCGGCGCCGAGCATGGAGAGGTCTATCTCGTCGCGAAGCCTTGCGCTGAAAGTCCCAACGATGAGTGCCGCGTCGTACCGACTCCGGAAGAATCGTCGGTCCACCACCCGCTGGATGCGGGTCCGCGCCGGTCGGAACATCGCCGCCACAGCCAACGTCGAGGCCGCGACCGCGAGTCCTGAGCCCTTTGTGATGCCGTTGAGTGCGAGCTGAAACAGCAGCACACTGCCGACGTATGTGCCCGCAAGAGTCGCCGTCAGCAAGCCGTACACGAGCGCCCGATTGATGACCAGGTCGATGTCGTAGAGCCGGTACTGGCGGATCGCCGCTGCTGTCGCCATCGGGAGGCCCATCACGCTGAGCATCATGGTTCCGTTCGCTATCTCCTCCCCCACGAGCCCGTAGGCCGCAGTCATCACCGGGATGGTCACCGCTGCAGTTGACCCGGCGAAGGCAATCCATTTAATCTGCCGGCGCTGCTCACCTCGCGCACTCCGGAACCTACGCACCAGCGACATGGCCGAGCCCACCACCCCGACCGCGATCGCCAGAACCGCGCTCAGCTCGAAGAGCTCGCGCGCTGCGCCCTCGATCGCGTAGGGGCTCCGGAGGGTGGGGTAGTCCTCTATCGGTCCGGGACGGATGACCCCCGCGATCAAGTTGCCGACGATGCCGAACCCTGCGCACCAGGCGATCGACCGCCAACGAGGCGACAGCAGCCTGCCGTCTGGGAAGAGCAGCAACAGGAACGTCGCGGGCACCAGGATGAAAGGGACCCAGGAGACCTGGCCGTACGCCGCAGCCGACTTCGCAACCATTGCCGATCCGTCGCCGGTGATCAGCCAGCGGTCGACATACGACCCGGCCATCGAGCTGACACC
>NZ_JBAVDI010000033.1:0-11812 GCF_049587115.1 Aeromicrobium sp. | reverse complement strand
TCGGTGTAGTCGGCGACGTGCCGGTAGGGACACACCAGGAGGTGCCCGGCGTTGTAGGGATACAGGTTGAGCACGGCGTAGGCGGTCTCACCACGATGCACGACCAGGCCCTCGGCGTCGTCCATGCCGGGGATCCGGCAGAACGGGCAGTCCGCCTCGTCAGAGCTCTGCGGCTTGCCCTCACCCTTGATGTAGACGATCCGGTGCGGGGTCCACAGGCGTTCGAACGCGTCGGACTCCCCCACCCCGTCCTGGTGGCCGCTCATCGGAGCACTCCGCGGCTCACACCTGGACCCGCGACTCGACGGCCTCGACGATGCGAGCGATGGCATCGTCGATCGCGATGCCGTTCTCCTGCTCGCCGCTGCGGTAGCGGAACGAGACCGCGCCGGCCTCGATGTCGCTGTCGCCCGCGATGACCATGAAGGGCACCTTCTGGGTCTGGGCGTTGCGAATCTTCTTCTGCATCCGCTCGTCGGAGTCATCCACCTCGACCCGGATGCCCTTGGCCTTCAGCTGCTCCGCAACGGCGTACAAGTGGTCGGCGTGCCGCTCCGCGACGGGGATCCCGACGACCTGGACCGGAGCAAGCCACGGCGGGAAGGCGCCCGCGTAGTGCTCGACCAGAACGCCCATGAATCGTTCGATCGAGCCGAACTTGGCCGAATGGATCATGACCGGCTGCTGCCGCGTGCCGTCGGCGGCGACGTACTCGAGGTTGAACCGCTCCGGCGACGGCTGATTGAAGTCGTACTGGATCGTCGACATCTGCCACGACCGACCGATCGCGTCACGGGCCTGCACCGACACCTTGGGCCCGTAGTACGCCGCACCGCCGGGATCGGGGACGAGCTCGAGACCGGTCTCGAGGCACACGTCCTCGAGGACCTTGGTCGCGATCGCCCAGTCCTCGTCCGATCCGATGAACTTGTCCTTGGACGAGTCGCGGGTGGACAGCTCGAGATAGAAGTCGTCCAGGCCGAAGTCGCGCAGCAGGCTCAGGACGAAGTTGAGCAGGTGCCTGATCTCATCCGGCGCCTGCTCGGGCGTGACGTACGAGTGGGAGTCGTCCTGCGCGAAGCCGCGGACCCGAGTCAGGCCGTGGATCACGCCGGACTTCTCGTGCCGGTAGACGTGCCCGAACTCGAACAGGCGCAACGGCAGCTCGCGGTAGGAGCGCCCACGCGAGCGGAAGATCAGGTTGTGCATGGGGCAGTTCATGGCCTTGAGGCGGTAGTCGTTGCCGTCGACATCGAGCGCTGGGAACATCCCCTCGCCGTAGTAGGGCAGGTGTCCCGAGGTGTGGAACAGCTCCTCCTTGGCGATGTGCGGCGTGCCGACGTAGTCGAATCCCTCCTCGATGTGCCTGCGGCGGACGTAGTCCTCCATCTCGCGCTTGATCACGCCACCCTTGGGGTGGAAGACCGGCAGCCCCGATCCGATCTCGTCGGGGAAGCTGTACAGGTCGAGCTCGGTGCCGAGGCGCCGATGATCCCGGCGCTGCGCCTCCTCGATGCGGTGCAGATGCGCGTCCAAAGCCTCCTTGTTCTCCCACGCGGTGCCGTAGATGCGCTGCAGCTGCTTGTTCTTCTCATTGCCACGCCAGTACGCGGCCGCGCTTCGCATCAGCGTGAACGCCGGGATGCGCTTGGTCGTTGGCAGGTGCGGTCCGCGGCACAGGTCCTTCCACGCCAGGGAGCCGTCACGCTTGAGGTTGTCGTAGATCGTGAGGCCGCCCTCTCCGACCTCGACGCTGGCCCCCTCCGCGGCGTCGCCGGCGGCGCTCTTGAGACCGATCAGCTCGAGCTTGTACGGCTCGTCGGCAAGCTCGGCGCGGGCATCGTCGTCGCTGATCTCTCGCCGGTCGAACTTCTGCCCCTCCTTGATGATCTTGCGCATCCGCGACTCGATCTTGTCGAGATCCTCGGGCACGAAGGGCTCGGCGACGTCGAAGTCGTAATAGAAGCCGTCAGTGATCGGCGGTCCGATCCCCAGCTTGGCATCGGGGAACAAGTCCTGCACGGCCTGAGCCATGACGTGCGCGGCGGAGTGGCGCAGGATGTCCCGGCCGTCCTTGGACTCCATCGCAACACCCTCGACGTGGTCGCCGTCGACCAGCTCGTATGCGAGGTCCTTGAGCTCGCCACCGACCCGCGCCGCGATGATGTCCGGGGACTCGGCGAACAGCTGCCACGCCTTGGTGCCCTGCTCGACAGCTCGTTCCTCAGCACCCGCATCCGACGGGGAGGGTAGGACGATCTGGATTTCGGACATGGAGCACCTCGGTTCGGTTCGACGCGCCCTACGAATGGCGCGTGCTGCTTGCCACCACCCTAGGGCAGCACCGCGATGCCTCCCACGCTGCCCGCAGCGCTCGCACATCCGCCCCGGTCGCGACAGGATGGAAGGCATGGGGACTTCTGAGCCGACCGTCGTCGTCATCGACGACTCGGCCGAGGTGCGCTCGCTGATCAAGACGCACATCAGGTTGTCCGGACTGCTCACGGTCGTCGACGATGGTGCAGACGGGACCGAGGCGATCGGTCTTGCGCACCGCCACCAGCCGGAGATCGTGCTCCTGGACATGTCGATGCCGACGCTGGACGCACTCGACGCGCTGCCCGGAATCCTTGCTGTCTCGCCGCGAACGCGGGTGGTGATCTATTCAGGCTTCGAGCGAGACGGCTTGGAAGAACGGGCCCGCCAGCTCGGGGCGACGGCCTTCTTCGAGAAGTCCATGCCCGTCTCGCGACTGCCCGCCGAGCTGCGTGCGCTGCTCGATGCCGAGCCCCACGACCCCGCTCCGGTTCTGGCCTCGGTGTCCCCCCTGGCCCCACCGGCAGAAGGCCGAAATGTGCTGGACGAGCACCTCGAGCGATTCCTCGAGGTCTTCGACGAGGCTGCCATCGGCATGGCGACCATGACGTTGACCGGCGGGATCGTGCGCGCGAACCGGGCCCTCGCCCGCCTGCTGGCGCACCCGCTGGACGATCTCGTGGGGGTCGACTACGCAACCCTGACTGCAGGTGGGGCCGACGCGCTGGAAGCCGCGCTCGAGCAGATCAACACCGACTCTGTCGACCTGATCCACATCGAGCACGAGGTTGTCGGTGCCGCGGGCTCGCGCTCCGTCCTCGTGGCGCTCGCCCCCGTGCGTGACTCCCAGGGGCAGGCGCTCTACATCTTCCTCCAGGTCCAGGACATCTCCGCCCAACGAGCAGCGGAGGACGAGCTGCGCCGCAGCGAGGACCGATTCCGGCTCCTGGTCGAGGCCGTCGACGACTACGCGATCTTCATGCTGTCGCCCGAGGGCATCGTCGTCAGCTGGAATCCGGGAGCGCAGCGCAGCAAGGGGTACACCCGCGAGGAGATCATCGGTCAGCACTTCCGGATCTTCTATCCCGCAGACCGACAGCTGGCGCAGCATCCAGAGCACGAGCTCACCATTGCGCTGTCGGAAGGTCGCTATCAGGAGGAGGGCTGGCGCGTACGGCGCGACGGCACCCAGTTCTGGGCCCACGTCCTGATCTCGGCAGTGTTCGACGACCGCGGAGTGCACATCGGATTTGCCAAGGTCACGCGCGACATCACCGAACGGCGGCTCGCAGAGCAGGAACGCGAGCGGACCGCGACGGCCCTCGCTGAGGCGAACACCCAGCTGGAGTCGCTGAACGACCGGCTGCGCCAGGCACTGGCCGACCAGACACAGTTCCTCGCGGTCACGTCACACGAGCTGCGCACGCCAGCCGCCGTCCTGGGCGGCTCGGCCGAGACACTCTCCCGACACTGGACCGAGCTGACCGAAGACGAGCGAGCCGGGCTGCTGGACGGCATGAGCACCAGCGCAACACGGCTGCGGCGGCTCCTCTCGGACCTGCTGACCGCCTCCCGGCTGGATGCCAACTCGCTGACCTTGGACAGCGCGCCCACGCCGATGAGTCGGCTGCTCGAGACCGCGGTCCGCGATGCGCAGGCCTCGCGACCAGACGTGGACATCAGCATCGCTCCGGGCCCCGAGATCGAGGTGTTGGCTGACCCGGACCGAATCGGTCAGGCGATCGACAACCTCATCGACAACGCGCTGTCGCACGGCGAGCAGCCTGTGACACTCGCCGCCGGGCTGGCCGGAGAGGTGGCTGAGATCCGGGTCAGCGATTCGGGTTCAGGCGTCGACCCGGACATCCTGCCCCGGTTGTTCGAACGGTTCGCGACCGGCGATCACATCGGCGGGACCGGGCTCGGCCTGTTCATCGTCCGCGAGCTCGTCCGAGCCAACGGTGGTGACGCCCGGTACGAGCCGGGGAGCCCAATCGACCCGGCCGGCACGTTCGTGCTGACCCTCCCGTTGGCCTGATCGGCCTCAGGCGGGCGGCACCTGCGGCACCGGCAGCAGGAGCGCCGCGGGCGCGTGGGCCGGCACCGCCGGCGACCGTGGGGCGACCTCCGGTACCCGGACGTACGGCTCTCCGAGCTCCGGCCGCGCGTCGGCCTCGCCATGGTTGGGCCACAAGGCCATCGCTCGCTCCGCCTGGGCCGTGATCGTCAGCGAAGGGTTCACGCCCAGATTCGCGGTGATCGCCGAGCCGTCGACCACGTGCAGCCCGGCATAGCCGAATACTCGCTGATAGGGGTCGATGACCCCGGTCTCGGCAGACTCGCCGATCACGCAACCGCCAATGAAGTGCGCGGTCATGGGAATGCCGGCCAGAGCTGCGGTCGAGCTGCCGGGGTTGCCGCCGTTATTGGCGGCCAGGTCGCGGGTCACGCGATTGGCCATCGGGATCCAGCTGGGGTTCGGGTCGCCGACACCCTGCTTGCTGGTCATGCGGCGGCCGAACAGCCCGCGCTTGAGGTACGTCGTGATGGAGTTGTCGAGCGCCTGCATCACCAGCACGACGATCGACTGCTCGGCCCACCGCCGCGGATTGTGAATCGCGATGGCCCGACGCAGCCCGATCGCGCGATACGCCCGCCACACCGCCGCGAGCTGCGAGCCGCCGTGACCGCCATCGACGAGCGGGGCGTTAATCAGACTGAGGGCGCTGGAACCGTGTCCGTACCGGCAGACCTCGACGTGGGTGTGCTCGTCGGGGTGGAACGACGACGTGATCGCGACGCCAGGGGTGAAGTCCGCGTCCTTGCGCATCGACCGGGCGGTGAGCACCGCTTCCGAGTTGGTGCGACTCAGCTCGCCGATCCGCGGCGAGAGCTCCGGCAGTGCACCGGCTCTCAGGGTGTGCAGAAGGCGCTGGGTGTTGAGCGCGTTGCCGGCGAAGATCACGTGCTGGGCGCTGAAGGCACGGCGCCGCAGCGGATTTCCGGTGCGGCGAGTCAGCACCGCGTAGCCGCCGGCGCCGGTCCCGTCAGCCAGCGGCCGCACATCGGTGACCGTGGTCATCGGGTGCACCGTGGCCCCGGCGCCCTCCGCGAGGTGCAGGTAGTTCTTGACCAAGGTGTTCTTGGCGTTGTGACGGCAGCCGGTCATGCAAGCTCCGCAGTCGATGCAGCTGCGCCGGTCGGGCCCCGCTCCACCGAAGAATGGATCCGATATCCCGGCGCCCGGTCCCACACCGTGTCCCGCGCCGAACAGCACGCCGACCTCCGTGGGATGGAACGTGTCCTCGACGCCGTAGTCCCTGGCGATTGCCCGCAGGCGCTCGTCGGCCGGGCTCGTGCCCGGATAGGTCGTGACGCCGAGCATCTTCTTGGCCTGCGCGTAGTGCGGCGCGAGCTCGTCCTTCCAATCCGTGACGTGAGCCCACTGCCGATCCCGATAGAACGCGTCGAGCGGTTCGTACAGCGTGTTGGCGTAGACCAGCGAACCGCCGCCTACTCCGGCCCCGCTCGCGATGAGGACGTCCCGCAGCAGCGTGATGCGCATGATCCCGAAGCACCGGGCCCACGGTGCCCAGAGATAGCGCGTGGCCCGCCAGCTGTTCTTTGGCAGCTGCTCGTCGGTGAACCGGCGGCCGGCTTCCATGACGCCGACCCGGTAGCCCTTCTCGGTCAGACGAAGTGCTGCGACGCTGCCACCGAACCCGGAACCGACCACCAGGACGTCATAGTCATGCTTGCTCATGAGCAGCACCCTACGTCCCTTGTTGACACTCTGCCAATAGGGCGTGAAACTTGGCACGTGACCGCCACCCGCCAACGTCTGGCACCGGCCGAGCGCCGGCAGCAGATCATCGAGGCGGCGCGCGTGCTCTACTCCGAACGCCCCTTCGACGCGGTCTCCACCGGTGAGCTCGCCGAAGCCGCCGGTGTTGCCCGCGGACTCATCAACCACTACTTCGGCGACAAGCGCGAGCTGTTCCTGGAGGTCATGCGCGAGTCGATTCTGATGCCGGAGCGGCCGCTCGACGGGCTCGATGGCAAGCCGTTGCAGGAGCGAGCCCGGCTGACGATGGACTGGATCCTTGACGCCGCCACGACGTACGGCCAGGCCTGGGTCGCCGCCAGTGGCGCCGCCAACCTGCACGGCAGCTCCGACCTCCAGGTCATCGTCGACGAGGCCGACGACCGGGCCGCTCGACTGGTCCTCGATGCCCTGGGACTGCCGGACGACCCGCATCTACGCGCCCGCCTGCGGCCGACCGCTGCCCTGACCAAGTCAGTCTGCCGCGAGTGGCTCCAGCACGGAACGTTCACCCGCCACGAGGCGCTCGACCTGCTCACCACGACTGTCCTACTCTTCGTCCAGAACGACCACCCCACGAAGGAAACCCGCGCATGACATCCATCGGCATCATCGGATCGGGGTTCGGAGCGCTCGCCGTCGCCGTCGAGCTCAAACGGTCGGGGCACACCGACATCCGCATCTGGGAGCGGTCCGACGACGTCGGCGGAGTGTGGCGGGACAACACCTATCCGGGCGCGGGCTGTGACGTCCCCTCCCCGCTCTACTCGTTCTCCTACGAGCCCAACCCGCGGTGGACGCGCCGGTACGCGTTGCAGGACGAGATCCACGCCTACATCCGGTCCGTGGCGGACAAGCACGGCATCACTCCCCTCGTGCGATTCGGAGCCGAGGTGATTGGCGCGACGTGGGACGAGGAGAGCTCGACCTGGGCGGTCCGATTCGACGACGAGACCGTCGAGACCGTCGACGTCCTGGTGAGCGCGGTCGGGCAGCTGTCGCGTCCCGCCCTGCCGGGCATCGAGGGAGTCGACTCGTTCACCGGCACGTCCTTCCACTCCGCCGAGTGGGACCACTCGTTCGACCCCTCCGGCAAGAGCATCGCCGTCGTCGGCGCGGGCGCCAGCGCCGTCCAGTTCATCCCACACCTGGCCCGCGACGCGAGCCGGCTCGTGGTCTTCCAGCGCTCCCCCAACTACCTGATGCCGAAGCCCGACAAGCCCTACACGCGCGTCCACAAGGCGCTGTTCAAGTTCTTGCCGATTAGTCAGCGGCTCGAGCGTGGTGGGGTCTGGGCGATCATGGAGCAGTTCGCGCGGGGCCTCGACGCCCAGTCGCACGTCGGCCGGATCAACCACGCCATCGCGCAGCACCACCTCCGCAAGCAGGTCAAGGACCCGTCGCTGCAGGCCATGCTCACGCCGGACTATCCGATCGGCTGCAAGCGCATCCTGTTCTCCAACGAGTTCTACCCCGCGCTCGCCCAGGACAACGTGCAGGTCGTGCCACACCGAGTCACCCGGGTGACACCGACCGGAGTCATCGACACCGATGGCGTGGAGCACGAGGTCGACGCGATCGTCTACGCCACCGGATTCGACAGTCAGGACTTCCTGGAGTCGATCGACATCACCGGCGTCGGCGGGCAGAAGCTCTCGACCCAATGGGCCGACGGCGCGCACGCCTACCTCGGGATGTACGTCCCGAACTTCCCCAATCTGTTCATCACCTACGGGCCCAACACCAACCTCGGCGGCGGCTCGATAATCTACATGCTCGAGGCGCAGGCCAAGCACATGCGGCAGGCCATCGACCGACTCGAGGCGGGGAGCTACACCTCGATTGAGGTCACCGAGCAAGCCGAGCAGTCATACGACCGCGAGCTCTCGCACAAGCTGGATCACTCGGTCTGGGGCAGCTGCGACAACTGGTATCGCCACCGGTCGGGCCGCATCACGTCGAACTGGCCCGGCGCCACCCTGCCGTTCGCGAAGGCAACCAAGGTGCTGGAGCCGAGCGCGTTCCACTGGGCATGACGAGCTATCCGGCAGAACCGTGGGACCTGCACGGCCACGCCTACGTCGGGGTGTGGCTGGTGCCGCGGGACCGCGCTCCGGCACCGCACTCCCCCGCGACCCGGACCGTCACGATCTTCGGGCGCGCTCTCGTCAGCGCGGCCTTCCTCGTCTACGACGACCCTAGCCCGCTGACCTATGACGAGATCCTGTCGAGCGTGCTGGTCCGCGAGGGCTGGCGACCTCGAGTGTCGATCACGCACATCTGGGTCAACAGCCCGGCATCGCGCGACGGTGGTCGTGATTTGTGGGCCATTCCCAAGGATCTCGCTGATTTCGATATCAGCCCGCACGCCTCGTACGCTGCGAACGGCATCGGCTCGCTTGCGATCGGTCGGGTGCGCCGGTTGCCGTGGCCGGTACCGGCTCGGTTCCGGATCGCCCAGGACCGGAATGGCTCATTGCTGCTCTCTCCCGTCATCGGACGGGTCCGGCTCGGCGTCGGCAGCGGCCGATGGTCCTTCGCGCCGGACGGGCCACTGGGGTTCCTGAGTGGACGCAAGCCGCTGCTGACGCTGGCTGCCAAGCCGTTCCGTCTGATCTTCGGCCGTCGTTGACGCGATCAGACGGGTTCACTGCCGCCTGCCGTGCGAGCCAACAGCGCCTAGGATCGGGGCCATGACCCGACTCGCCCTGCTGGTCGCCGCGGCAACCCTCATCCTGACTGGTTGCACCTCGTCCGACCGCGTGTCCGACAAGCCCGAGTCCCCCGACGCACCCTCGTCGTCGACGACTTCGGCCAAGCCACCTGGCGCCACTGGGCCCGACTGTGCGGACGTCTGGAAGGTCGGCGCCACACTGTCGCCGACCTACACGTCATGTCTCAGCGACGGAGCACCCGGCGTCCAGGAGGTGACACGTTGTGACGATGGAAGCCGGCTCGTTGCCTACGACGACCAGTACTTCGCCGTGACGGGTCGCAAGATCAGCCGTCCCGATGTCGCGCCGATGCAGGACACCGAGGAGTTCGCCCAGGCCTACTCGGACTGCACCGGCGAGTAGCCGCACCCAGCCCCACCGTGGTGCTCAGTCGACGAAGGGCTGCTGGTGGTCGCGGGCGAAGGCTGCGAGCGTGTGGTGCTGGTCGCCCACGTCACCGAGGAAGTCCCGGCGGAGCAGCGCCAGCAGCTCGTCCAGGCCAGAGTTGAGCATCCGCGCCGCGTTGCGGACCTCGGCGGAGCTCGAGCGCAGCCCCGCCTCCACCAGCTCCGGCACGTGCGCCAGGGATGCCGCCAAGGAGACTGCGGACACGACCTCGCGGAAGTAGTAGGACTCGCCGTACTGCATCAAGTCGATCTCGGCGCTGGCGAGATCGCCACGCACACCTTCCAGGTACTGGACGGCGACACTGGCCTCGGCGCCCTCGATGATCGCAGCAGTCCTGTGCTCAGCCATCGTCGTGAGCCGGCGAGCCAGGGCGCGACGACGGATGAGGGCCGGATACAGCTGCAGGATCCATGAGATCCCCGCGGTGAGCAGGAGGAAGCCGAACAGTGCCTCCATCGGCACGAGGAGCCGCAACAGAGCCGTGTCGGGTTGGATGTCGCCCAGACCGAGCGTGGTCAGGGCCACCACCGACAGGTACAGCGATGCCCACAGATCTGACGACGTCAGCGGCGTCAGCGAGCTGCCGAAGTTGAACCCTGACGGCATGTGAGGCCAGTACAGCAGGCCGAAGCCGCACACCAGCAATGTCGTCCAGACACCGAGCGTGGCGAGCAGGCCGAGCGGCCCGGCGATGGTGGTGGTGCTGTCCTTTCGACCGATCAGCTTCGTGGCCCGCCAGACGCCAGTGAAGATCAAGCGCGTGAGAGACCCGAACCCGCCGGGATGCCACAGTGTGTGGAAGACGTCCCGCAGAGCCGTGCCGATCATCAGCGCACCGATGATCGACGCGATCCACATCATGGGTCAGTCCCGGTAACGCCGGGCATAGACGACCCGGACCCGTTCACGATCGGCATCGGGCACGTCAGCTTCCTCGTTCATCTCCCGGATCAGTCGGGCCTGACGCCGCAGGGCACCGACCGCGCTGGCGCGATGGAGTCCGTGGAGCGCCTGCTCGAGGTCGTACAGCACATCGATCAGATAGATCAGTACCGTCGACTGCTCCGGGGACACCATTCGGACCTCGTCGAAGGCGAGCCCGACGAGCTGCTCGTGGGTGGTGGCATGAGGCATCCAGAGCACCTGGCCGTCCTCACCCGCCAGCTGCCGAGCTGGTGGCTGGCGCCTGAGCAGATCGGACAGCACCGCGCCGAGGTGGGAGATCGCATCGTGAGCCGTCGTCGGGTCGTTGATGCCGGGCGACATGGCCTTCAACGCCACATCCGACAGCTGACGGACGCCGTAGGCCACGTCCTGCTGCAAGGTTCGGGTTTCCCCCACCATCACGGTCCCGCGGACCGCATCGCTCAGATCCTCCGGATCCTCGGGCGGCGGGAAGATGTGACAGATGGGTGTGCTCTGGATGGCGAACTGCCCGGCGAAGGTGTCCAACCGCACCCGGGACCCCGGCGGCAGCACTTCCAAGAGCTGCTCGTAGTCCACGTTCTGCACCCAGCCGTACTCGGAGAAGCGCACCGCGAAGGCACCGTCCGGCAGACTCGGTGTCCCGTCTCGTCCGGTGTCGGGGGGGTCGTCCGACTCGGGCTCCGGCCAAGCCGTGCTGGCCTGGCTCAACACCTCGTCGGTGACGCGGCGCAAGATCTTCGAGACGTCCATGGAGTGGGCTCCATGGTTGATGAACGCCACGATCGACAGGATCGACACGATCCCGAGGAGCACTGCGAGCAGGATCGAGACGCTCGGGACGACTGCGTCGCCACTGTCCTCCAGCGAGCCTCGCACCGCTCGCAGCACGATCAGGCAGTACGTGAAGGTGCCGATGACCAGACCCATCACCCGCTTGTTGAAGGGGTCGCGGAACATGCCATGCACCACGCGGGGCGAGTACTGGCTCGACGCCAGCGAGATGAGCAGGAGACTCACCGAGAACGCGATGCCCGCGAAGGTCAGCGTCGCGCTGGCCACCGTGGTGAGGACCGTCCGGGCGCTGTCCACCGTCGCGGTCAGGCGGGTGTCGATGCCGGTGACCAGGGAGTCGACCACCAGCATCGCCTCACCCAAAAGGATGCCGACGATCACGCAGAGCATCGGGACGAAGAACAGGCTGCTCCGCAGTCGGTCACCAAACGCTGTGATGCGAGACAGCATTCCCGCACTCCCTTCTCGTTGCTGAATGTGGTCGCCAGCCAGCTCACGAGGTCGCGCTCTCGCTGATCTCCAAACCTAGCGGCTGACGGGCCTCGAGGCGCGTCAGCCACAGGTGTGCGCGATTGACCTCCTCTCCGGCGGCGTGCCTTACTGGTCGGATGAGCGCGGGCATCGTCCATGAACGCAGATCCAGCGAGCCAGCGACCTATCTCCAGGAACTGGGCGAGCTGCTGCGGATAGTCATTCTCGCCGGCGTGCCGGTCGGCATCATCGTGATCGGCGGCGGGAGCCGTCTCGCCATGTTCTTGCTGCGGCTGACGTCGGACGACTCGGTCATCGGGCTCACGTCGGACGACGGCTTCACGATCGGCCAGTTCAGCAT
>NZ_JBAVDI010000032.1:0-4716 GCF_049587115.1 Aeromicrobium sp. | reverse complement strand
GTTCGCGGCTTTGCCGGATCGTTTCTCGCCGGTGCCGGGCTGCGCCGGGGCGCCTGCCTCGCCTTTGGCTCGGCCGGGGCGCCGGATCGATCAGGCGGGTCAGAGGCCGCGGAGATAGTCGGGGTCGTCGTCGGGCCCCATCGGGCCGCGCGGCTTGCGGGGCTTGGGCGCCGCCGGCTTGCCGAGGCCGGGCAGCTGGCGCTTGCGGCCGAGGAGCAACCAGAGCACCGGGCCGATGCCGACAATCAGCAGGACGACGAACCACAGTGGCTTCGGGATGTACCGCACCCGGTCGCGCGGCGTGGCTATCAGGTCGAACAAGGCGTAGACAAACAGTGCGATCCCGATGACCACGAGGATGAACTTGCCCATGAGCCGACTTTACCGGGCGGGCTGCAACCGGCCCGCCGGTACGAGTCGATGAAGGATTAGGCTGCCGCCATGAAGGCATTCTGGACCTACACCCTGGCCCGACTCGCCCTGTTCGGCGCGACCTTCGGGGTTGTCTGGCTGATCGCCTCGTTCTTCGTCGAGTGGGGCAGCGCGACGACGCTGTTCGTGCTGCTGATCTCGCTGCTTCTGTCGTCGGTGATCTCGATCTTCGCCCTCGCCGGGCTGCGGGACCGGCTCGCCCAGAACGTGCAGGAACGTGCTGCGCGGATGAGCCAGCGGGTCGAGGAGTCGCGTCATGCCGAAGACGTCGACTGAGAGCCGCGCCTGGATCGCGGAGGCCATCCGCCGAGTCGACGCCGACGCCAATCGGAGCGCCGACACCCACCTGCACGTCCTGCCGATCCCTGTTCCGGGCATCGAGCTCTATCTCAAGGACGAGTCGGTGCACCCCACCGGCAGCCTCAAGCACCGGCTGGCCCGGTCGCTGTTTCTCTATGCGTTGTGTAACGGCTGGATGCATGCCGGATCGACAGTCATCGAGGCATCGAGTGGCTCGACCGCGGTCAGCGAGGCATACTTCGCGCGGCTCGTCGGCCTACCGTTCGTCGCGGTCATGCCGGCCTCGACGAGCCCCGAGAAGATCGCGCTGATCGAGTTCTACGGTGGGCAGTGCCACCTCGTGGACGACCCCGGAACGGTCTACGACGTCGCCCGGCAGCTCGCTGAAGACTGCGGCGGCCACTACATGGACCAGTTCACCTACGCCGAGCGGGCCACGGACTGGCGGGGCAACAACAACATCGCCGAATCAATCTTCGAGCAGCTGTCCGCAGAGCCGCACCCGTGCCCGAGCATGATAGTCGTCGGCGCCGGAACGGGCGGCACCTCCGCGACCATCGGCCGCTTCGTCCGGTACCGACGCTTCGACACCCGCATCGTTGTCGCCGACCCAGAGAACTCTGCGTTCTACGGCGGGTGGGAGGCAGACAGCTCCGATGTCACGACTGCCACCTCGTCGCGCATCGAGGGCATCGGCCGCATGCGTATCGAGGGCTCGTTCGTCGGCGGCGTCATCGACGACATGGTCCGCGTGCCTGACGCCGCCTCGATCGCCGCGATGCGATGGGTCTCGGGCATCCTGGGCCGGCCCGTCGGTGGCTCGACCGGCACGAACATCTGGGCCTCGCTGCGCAAGATCGGTGAGATGCGCGCGGCCGGCGAGAGCGGCAGCATCGTGACGCTGCTGTGCGATGGCGGGGAACGCTACACCCACACCTACTACGACGATGGCTGGTTGGCCGATCGTGGTATCGACATCACGCCGTACTCCACGGCGCTGGCAGAGTTCGACCGCACCGGCTTCCTTCCCGACGTCCAGCCTACTCAGCCAGGAGGCGCCGAGCCGGCAATGTGAGGGCCTCTCCGGGTGTCGGCTCGCAGTGAGCTCCTCAGGTCACCGGTCGGATCTCGGCGGAGATGATCGCACCGGCGTCGATCAGGATCCGGCCCATCGTGCCGTGCGGTTGGCGGCGCTTGTCGGTCGGCGACCCGGGATTGAACAGACGCTGCCCGTCCGCCTCGGTGTCCCACGGAATGTGGGAGTGTCCGAACACGACCAGGCCGGCATCGGGAAATCGTCGGCGCATCCGGCCTGTCCGCCCGACCTTGGCGCCACTGTCGTGGATCATCGCGACGCGCAGGCCGTCGAGATCGAGCTCCAAGGTCTCCGGCGCTCCCCATGCTGCGACGTCTGCGCCGTCGTTGTTGCCGCGCACCACGTGGACGGGGGCGTACGCGGCCAGCTCATCGAGCACCGATGGCAGGCACACGTCACCAGCGTGGAGTATCGCGTCGATGTCGCCGAGCTGCTCCGCGACCGCGGCCGGCATCGCCTTCCAGAACCGGGGGGCGTGGGTGTCGGAGATGACCGCTACCCGCAGCATCTAGGCCCCGATGACCAGACCGAGACCCAGGCCGGCTGCGTAGACGAGCTCGGCGAGGCCGGTGTCGCGCAGCACCGGGATCAGTGTCATTCCGGTCGAGCCCGAGGCGACGGTCTGTCGGGCGCGCACGGCTAACGGCACCATCAGCAGCCCCAGCAGCGCCCACACCGTGAACGCGGACGCCCACACCAGCGACACCAGAGCCAGGGCCAGCAGGAGGGTGAAGAGCTGCCGCGTTCGACGATCGCCCAGGACGACAGCAAGAGTGCGCTTGCCGGTCACCGAGTCGGTCGGGATGTCGCGCAGGTTGTTGGCGACCAGGATCGCGCAGGCCAACGAACCGATCCCGATCGATGCCGCGAGGGCGAGCCAGGTGAGTTCTCCGATCTGCACGTACGCCGTGCCGAGAACCGCGACGAGTCCGAAGAAGACGAAGACGCTCACCTCGCCGAGGGCGCGGTAGCCGTACGGGGAGGGTCCACCGGTGTAGGTCCAGGCGGCGCCGATTGCCGCGATCCCGACCAGGAGGAGCCACCAGCTGGTGGTCGCGGCAAGGATCAGCCCGAGCGCTCCGCCAAGTGTGAAGAACGCGAACGCGGCGAGCTTGACCGAGCGGGCAGGCACGAGGCCCGATCCCACCAGCCGCAGCGGCCCGACCCGGTCGTCGTCAGTGCCCTTGATGCCGTCGGAGTAGTCATTGGCGTAGTTGACGCCGATCTGCAGGGCCAGCGAGACCCCCAGGGCGAGCAGTGCCTTCCACCACACGAATGAGCTCGCGTACGTTGCGGCGCCCGTCCCCGCGAGTACCGGAGCAACGGCGGCCGGGAGTGTGCGGGGTCGGGCGCCGGCGATCCACAACTGAAGGGAGGATGAGGCGGGAGCGTTCACGATCAACCAGTCTGCCACCTGTGCCTGCGAGCGTTGTCCACTGCGCCCTGTCAAGGTATCATTGACAATGTGGACATCCCCGATCGTGAATTCTCTGACCTGATCGCTCGCGCGATCGCGCGTCTGGACCCATCGATCGAGCGACGGCTGGACAGCGAGCCCCAGGCTCACCTCGAGCTGGCAGTCTTGACCAACCGTGCGTACGAGGAGGCTGGCCGCCTCCTGCGTTCGTCGGTGGCCTCGTCCCGGGCTGCAGGGTCGAGCTGGGAAGCCATCGGCTCGGCTCTCGGCATGTCGCGCCAGGCCGCCCAGCAACGTTTCGGTCATCTCCCGGAGGTGCCGCCACCCGACTCCGAGCACCGGCAGCTCGTCGGCCTCACCGCCTTCAACGAGATCGACCAGCTGAATGTCTGGGGAGCTCATGGGTGGCACTCGGTCAGCTACGGGCCGATGTTCCACACCGTCGAGAGGTCGTCGACACAGTGGACGCACAAGCGTGCCGTGATCGGCAGCCGTCGGGCGCGCGACCTCGAGTCCAAGGGCTGGGAGCGGATCGGAACCATGTGGTTCCCATGGATCTATCTCAAGCGCCCGATCGATCTCCCACCCGAGCCCGGCGAGCCGTCATGACGGCCAGCCTGCGCCCGGTCGGTGGGTCCCCCCGCGAAGTTTTCGACCTGGTCCGGGCCTGGGTCCTGGACGGTGGCGCCCCGTTGGTGATCCGGACATCTGGCAGCACCGGCGAGCCCAAGGACGTTCTGCTGTCCCACGGTGCGGTGCTGGCCTCGGCCCGGTCGAGCCTGGAACGTCTCGGGGGTCCTGGTGGTTGGTTGCAGGCGATCCCAGTCACCGGCGTCGGCGGCCTGCAGGTCCTGGTGCGGTCGGCGCTGGCTGGTCTCGAGCCGGTGTTCGCCGGGGAGCACGGGACGCTCGCGGAGGCGGTGGCCGCGATCCCGGGACCGCGGCGCTACGCCTCGCTCGTCCCGACCCAGGTGCACAGACTGGTCGATGCGGGCGACGTCGAGGTGCTGACTCCTCTGGACGCACTGCTGATCGGTGGGGCGGCGGTCGCCCCCGAGCTGCTGGAATCGTTGCGTGTCGCTGGAGTTCGAGTTGTACGCACATATGGGATGAGCGAGACCAGTGGCGGATGTGTCTACGACGGATTGCCGCTGGACGGCGTTCGGGTCCAGATCGACGACCACGGCCAGGTGCATCTGGCCGGCCCGGTGCTGTTCGACGGTTACGCCGATCCCAGCGCAACCGAGCGCGTGCTCGTTGACGGCTGGTTCGCGACTGCCGATCTGGGTTCGGTCGATGCCGGCGGACGTCTGCGGGTCATCGGCCGCAGCGACGACGTCGTGATCAGTGGTGGCGTCAACGTGCCGCTGCCAGCAGTCACGGCAGCACTCCGCGCCCAGGAGGGCGTCGGCGACGCCGTCGCGATTGGTGTCCCTGACGACGAGTGGGGAACCCGGGTCGTGGCTTATCT
>NZ_JBAVDI010000031.1:0-29814 GCF_049587115.1 Aeromicrobium sp. | reverse complement strand
GTCGCTGGCTCCCCGTCGACCCACGACGACGAGCCGGGCGGTGCACCGACGGACACCTACGTGATGGAGGCGAAGGCGCCCGCGAAGAAGGCGCCCGCCAAGAAGGCGCCCGCCAAGAAGGCGATCGCGAAGAAGGCGCCCGCGAAGAAGACCCCGGCCAAGAAGGCGCCCGCCAAAAAAGCCCATGCGAAGAAGACCTCGGCCAAAAAGGCGCCGGCCAAAAAGGCACCGGCCAAGAAGGCCGCTGCGAGCGAGCCTCCGGTCGTTCCGCCGGGCGGTTCGACCGCCGCTGTCCCGCTCGAAGCGCCAGAGCTCGGAACAATCGACGACACCTGAACAGGCCGCCCGTGGCGATACAGCTTGCGGCTTCGTCGATGGTGCATGCTGGCGGCATGAAGTTGCGCCTGCTTGCCGTCGGGTCCGCCGTGGCACTCACCCTGACCGCCTGCTCCAGCTCTGACCAAGACAAGGGACCCGGGACACCCGAGCCGTCAATGGGAGCCAGCACCAAGCTGGTCGAGGTCTCGCCGCTGACCGGACGTGCTCTGCCGAAGGGCAAGCCAACCCACCCGGTCTTCGTCGTCAAGATCGAGAACACCGAGGGAGGCGCACCGCAGTACGGGCTCGACAAGGCCGACATGGTGATGGAAGAGCTCGTCGAGGGCGGGCTGACGCGACTCGCGGCCTTCTACTACTCCGCTCTGCCGACCAAGGTCGGGCACGTTCGCTCGATGCGCGCGACCGACATCGGCATCGCAGCGCCGGTGGGAGGCCAGATTGTCGCCTCGGGTGGCGCCTCGGGCACCTACCGACGCGTCAAGAAGGCGGGCATCACCGTCTTCTCGGAGGACTATGGTGCGCCGGGCTTCAGCAGTGATCCGGCGAAGGTGCGCCCCTACAACCGTCTGATCAATCTCAAGACCGTCGCCAAGAAGGCCAAGCGGACCAAGATCCACGGTCCGTATGTCGAGTGGACGCCCCGTTCATCGAGCTCGCCCGAACCCAGTGCGAGCGCGGGACCGACCCCCGTGCCCAAAAAGGTACGGAAGGCAACTGTTCGCTTCTCCAGATCCACCGCGACCGGATGGAAGCTGGCCGGAGGCAAGTGGCAGCGCACGAACGGTCACGCCAAGGGTGGGCATGACCTGCGCGCCAACACCATGATCGTGATGTTCTGCGAAGTTGGCGACGCTGGCTACACCGATCCCGCCGGCAATCGGGTCCCGGAGACCAAGCTCGAAGGTCGAGGTCGCGCGATGATCTTCCATGGGAGCGCCGTCACCGAGGCCACGTGGCGCAAGGCGGGCCGCAAGGGCTCGATCTCGTTTCGCGACAAGGCCGGCGAGCCGATCACGATAGATCCGGGCAAGATCTTCTTCGAGCTCGTGCCCAAGGATGACGGCTCAGTCAGCCTCGGGTGATCTCAGCTGATGGTCGGCAGCGCACGCAGGCCCGCGAGCAGGGCGCCGATGGTCGACAGGACCTCGTCGCTCGCGGCATCGGGATCCTCGGCGTCGGCGACGTACTCCGAGGACGAGCGGATGGCGCCGTAGAACACGACCGCGAAAGCGTCACCCAGCTGCTCTGACCCGCCCAGGTCGCCCAGCAGATCGTCCACGACGCGCTGCACGATGCCGAATGACGCGGCCCGCTCTGCTTCCTGCCACCGCTCATGGCCCAGTGCGACAGGTCCCTCCTGCATGCAGATGCGACGGAACTCGGGTTGCCGGCAGACCTCCAAGAACTTCTCCAGGCCTATCTGGGCCCGCTGCCACGGGTCCTTGGAGGCATTGATGGCCTTCTCGATGTCGGCGGTCGTGCCCTCCTGCACCCGCAGGAAAACGCTCTCGAACAGCGCCAGCTTGCTGGGGAAGTGGTGGTAGAGCGCACCCTTGGTGACCCGCGCAGCAGCCACGACCTCGTCGAGCGAGGTGCCGGCGTAGCCGTGATCCGTGAACAGGATGGTCGCGCTGTCGAGCAGGGCCCGTTTGGTGCTGGAGGAGTAGTCCTGACGGCGGGACGTCTTGTCACGAGTGGTTCGCAGCACCGTCTTTGTCACGCGTGAGTGGTGTGCCATGCGCGCAAGTCTAAGGGCCAGCAGCGACGTGGGCCGAATCACATACCAAGGGTTTGCGCAGAACCAGAGTATGCAACATACTGAGAGTACGTACCGAGGGTATGGAGCCCCGGTTCGACGGAACAGAAAGGAGCACACCATGACCTGGGATGCTTACAACCGTCGCAAGGAAACACTGCGTGAGATGCTCGCGATCGCTGACCAGCACCGCGAGATCACCCTGACCGAGCTGCTTGACACGGTCGACGAAAGCCGTCTGGCCTTCGCGAACGAAACCGAGCTGCTCTTCGATCTTCAGATGACCTGGTTCCAGCGCCTCAGTGGCCAGATGGACCGCCTCGTCACGGCGGGCCATGAGGCCCCTGACCTGATGGCCGTCACCGCATGGGTTCATGCCGCGGCCGAGATGCCCGGCGCCCGCGCCCTGCTTGACGCACACCGCAACGAACCGGCACTCGCCAAGGCGTTCGTCAAGGAGCAGTCCTTCCTTGCCGCCTCGGCTGGCGTGCCGCTGACCTCCCCGGATCACACCGAGCAGGGCCGCCGCATCATCGACTCCGCCCGTGAGTCGGCGATCGCGCCGCTCAGCAGCGTGAGCCAGGGATCGGAAGATCCGCACAGCGGGCTCATGGCCAGGCTGCGCAGCGTCATCGCTGCCTGACCTGGAACACGACCACCCCGTCTGGCGCCGCTCCCTCCCTCTGGCGCCGGGCGGGGTTGTGCATGTGAACGACCGGGTCAGCCCTGGGCCCGCCGCGCCGCAATGCCGGCGATCTGCTGACCGACCTCGAGATCGATCGCCTCACGGAACTCGCTGCGGAAGATCCCGAGCGTCACCTGACTCGCGATCGGGAGCAGGCTCTGCACGACGCTGATGATGCGGGGCCAGTCGTCCTCGGGCAGGCCTGCGTCGATGAACGGCTGGACGAGCTCGTCGACCACGTCCCGCACGAACTCGTCGGCGATCGTGCGCAGATGTCCTCGCAGCAGTGGAAACAGTGCGATGACAGTCTCGGGCGCTACCCCCAGTGTCACGGCGGCCGCTCCGGCACGCACGACGGTTGGCTCGATGAGGCGCACCCGGTCGCCGTCGAGCTTCGCCACCAGCCCCAGGCCCAGCAGGGACTCGATCAACGTGTCGTCCCGGTCGACGCTCGCGAGCGCGGCCAGGTCGTCGCGCGACATGATCTCGGGATCTTCGCCGTCGGGCTGGTCGAGGATCGTCATCAGGTCGAGGGTGTGGCCGGCTGTGTTGTGGGGCGTGTTCTGGACGGCCTTCTCGATGGCTGCAAGCGTGAAGCCCCGCTCGATGAGCTGACGGACGAGCTGCAGCCGTTGCAGGTGCTCGCGGTTGTAGAACCCCGTTCGACCTTCGAGCCGGGGTGGCTCGATCAACCCGCGACTGGCGTAGGCCCGGACGTTGCGGACCGTCATCTGGGCCCGCGCGGCAAGCTCGTCGACGGTGTACTCGTCGGCGGGCGTCGCGGCGTCGGGCATGCAGGAATCATAAGGCCGCACCGAGTTCCCGTCGCAGCGCGGATCGAGGGGGCATCATGGAGACATGGACACGCTGAGGGGCAGACTGCTGGTGGCCACACCGGCCATCGAGTCGGGCCCGTTCCTGCGCAGCGTCGTGTTCCTGCTCGACCACGATGGCGACGGGGCACTCGGAGTCATCGTCAACCGGCCCTCGGAATCTGAGGTCGATGACGTGCTGCCGGATTGGGCCGCCCTGGTCAACGCCCCGGTGTGCCTGTTCGAAGGAGGGCCGGTCGCGATGGACTCGGCGCTCGCACTCGGCGTGATCGCCGACATCGCTCCGCCTGGCTGGAGGCAGATGGCCGGCCGCGTCGGGCTGGTCGACCTCGAGGGTCCGCTGCCCGATCATGGTGAGCTCGCGGGGCTCCGGGTCTTCGCTGGCTATGCCGGCTGGGGCGCCGACCAGCTCGAGGCCGAGGTCGAGGAGGGAGCCTGGCTGGTCGTCGACGCCCTCGAGACCGATCTGATCTCGCCGCAGCCCGAGACCTTGTGGCGTGAGGTGCTGCGTCGACAGGATGATGACATCAGGTTCTGGACGACATTCCCCGACGACCCCTCGGCCAACTGATGGCGACTCGTTAGACTGGGGCCGTGGCTTTCTTCGGACGTGGTGCAGAGACGGTGGTCGACGAGCGCACGGACATGCGCACGGAGGAGGGCGACCACGAGAAGTTCTCGCACTACGTGCCCAAGGAAGAGCTGACCGAGGCCATGATCATGGGGAACCCGGTCGTCGCCCTGTGCGGCAAGGTATGGGTTCCGAGCCGTGATCCGGAGCGTTTCCCGGTGTGCCCGGAGTGCAAAGACATCTGGGAGAGCATGAGCGACGACAAGGGAGACCCGTCGGGTGACGCGTAGCCAGCACCTCCGGGTCTGGCAGCGTGAGGCGTTCGAGCAGTATCAGCGCGCCCAGCCGCGTGATTTCCTCACTGTGGCCACGCCTGGCGCCGGGAAGACCACCTTTGCCCTGACGATTGCGGCGGACCTGTTGGCCCGCGGGATCGTCGAGCGCATCGTGATCGTGACGCCGACGGACCATCTCAAGACGCAGTGGGCGTTGGCCGCCTCGGGAATCGGGATCATGCTCGATCCCGCGCTCGCCGGCTCAGGCGTGCTGGGCCGAGACTTTCAGGGCTTCGCTGTCACGTATGCGGGTCTTGCGGTCAATCCCAACGCGTACCGCGCTCGCGTGGAGCACCGCGCGACGCTGGTGATCCTGGACGAGGTCCACCACGCTGCCGATGCGCTGACCTGGGGCGACGCCGTGCAGGAGTCGTGCGAGCCCGCGGTCCGCCGGCTCGCGCTGACCGGAACTCCGTTCCGCTCTGACGACAATCCGATCCCGTTCGTCCGGTACGCCGCGCAGACGGACGGCACCATGACCAGCGTTGCGGACTTCTCCTACGGTTACGGCCACGCACTCAAGGATCGGGTCGTGCGGCCTGTGTTCTTCATGGCGTACTCCGGCCAGATGCACTGGCGCACCCGGGCGGGTGACGAGGTCGCCGCACGCCTGGGGGAGCCGCTCGACCGCGCAGCGACGGCGCAGGCGCTGCGAACCGCCCTGGACCCGAATGGCTCGTGGATTCCCGAGGTCCTGACCGCGGCGCACACCCGGTTGATGGAGGTGCGTCGCGACGTGCCGGACGCTGGCGGGTTGGTGATCGCCAGCGACCAGGACACCGCCCGACAGTACGCCGCTGTGCTGGCCGACATCACCGGGTCGACGCCGACCGTCGTGCTGTCGGACGAATCGGGCGCGAGCTCGCGCATCGCGGACTTCTCCGCTGGCATGACTCCGTGGATGGTCGCGGTGCGAATGGTCAGCGAGGGTGTCGACATACCGCGACTGTCGGTCGGCGTGTACGCCACGACAACGGCGACGCCGCTGTACTTCGCCCAGGCCGTCGGCCGGTTCGTTCGCGCCCGGCGCAAGGGCGAGACGGCCTCGATCTTCGTGCCGAGCGTTCCGGCGCTGCTGGCGCTGGCCTCGGATCTGGAGGCGCTGCGCGATCATGTGATCGGGCGCCCGGTCAGCGACGAGGGTGATCTGTTCGCTGCCGAGGACGAGCTGCTGGCCAAGGCCAACGAGGAGCCGGGGTCTGCCGACCAGCTCGGGGAGTACCGCGCGCTGGGCAGCGATGCGTCCTTCGATCGGATGGTCTACGACGGTGGCGAGTTCGGCTACGACTCAATGTCCGACGACGACGGCGAGCTCGACTTCCTCGGCATCCCGGGGCTGCTTGACCACGACCAGGTCGCCGAGCTGCTGCGGGCGTCACGGGCCAAACGGGCCAGGGCCAAGGGTGCAAGCGCTAGACCCGATGCCGATGTTGCGTTCGAGAAGCGCAGCGAGCTCAGGCGGGAGCTGCACGCACTGGTAGGCGCGTGGCATCACCGCACGGGCGCTCCGC
Organism: Aeromicrobium sp.; assembly: GCF_049587115.1. Classification (GTDB taxonomy): domain Bacteria; phylum Actinomycetota; class Actinomycetes; order Propionibacteriales; family Nocardioidaceae; genus Aeromicrobium. Next base: position 23,784 of record NZ_JBAVDI010000031.1, on the reverse strand, counting down.
ACGGCGTCACGCACAACCGGCTCCGTCAGCACTGCGGCGGCCCGGCGGCGGCTCAGGCGTCGTCCGCGCAGCTGCAGGAGCGAATCGACGCGATCCGGGCATGGGCGCTCAAGGCGTCAGGCTGAGCCGGGCCCGCACGCCAAGCGCTGGGGCACGACTACGCTCACGAGCGTGACCTCCTCGATGGCGCCGCGCACGCGCCTGTTCGCTGCCCTGCTCCGTCTGTCCGAGAAGGGGATCGAGGACATCGCCGACCTGCCTGCATATCGTGCCAAGCGGGCCCGCCTCCAGCGGTCGCTGCTGGGCGGGGCCGTCTTCGGCCGGGCCGATCGGCACGCGCTGGTCGATGAAATCACCATCGGAGCCGGCACCCGCGCCGTGGTGCACCGCCCGCCCGGGGTGACTGGGCCGCTGCCGTGCGTACTGAACTTCCACGGTGGTGGGTGGGTGCAGGGCAATCCCGAGCAGTCTGCATGGATGGCCAGCCGGATCGCACTGCGCTGCAACGCCGTGGTGGTGTCACCGACGTACCCGTTGGCGCCCGAGCGGCCGTTCCCCGCTGCCGTGGAGAGCTGCTGGGGGACCTTGACCTGGCTCGTCGAACACGCTGAAGACCTGGGAATCAGTTCGCAACGTGTTGCGGTCATGGGGGACAGCGCAGGTGGCAATCTCGCTGCGGTCCTTGCCCTGCTGGCCCGCGACGCCGGAGGTCCGGCTCTCCGCGCACAAGTCCTGATCTACCCCGGAACCGAGATGTACGACCGCTGGCCCTCGGAGGATCGCCACGCCGATGCACCGGTTCTGACATCGGCGAACATGCGGGCCTTCGGGCGGCTCTACATGGGTGAGCGCTACGGCGACGAGGATTTCCGCGCGTCGCCGATCCGTGCTGCATCGCACGCTGACCTGCCCAAGACGTTCATCCTGACCGCGGAGCTGGATCCGCTGCTGGACAACGGCACGCACTACCGCGACGCGTTGGTCGCCGACGGCGTGCCGGTCAGATATGCGGAATACCCCGGAGCGATCCACGGGTTCATGAGCCTGCCGGGGGTGGTGCCGGTCGCGGCACGAGCACTCGAGGACATCGTGGACTTCCTCCGTCTGACCTTGTGAAACCCATGGTGACAGCATCGCTGTCACAGTAGGGTCTGCTCATGCATCGTGATCATTGGCAGCGCAAGATCGCCGAGCTCGATCCAGAGACGGACTACGAGCAGATCGCGCGGATCTCGGCGATGCACGAGTTCCCGTGGGACTCGCAGCAGGCACTCAGCTTTGCGCTGTTCCGTACCTACGCGGTGCCAAGCATCGGACGTTTGCTCTTCGACACCGGCGAGTTCACCCGCGCGGTGCAGAAGCGGCACGACGACACCACGATCCTGCTCGAGCGCATTGCGGAGACCGGCCTGGAGTCCAGCGAGGGTCGCGCGGGCGTGCGGCGCATGAACCAGATGCACGGCAGCTACGACATCTCCCATGACGATCTGCGCTACGTCCTGGCGACCTTCGTCGTCACGCCAGCGCGCTGGGTCGACCGATACGGCTGGCGTCAGATCACGCCCGCGGAGCGGCTCGCGTCGGTGCGCTACTACCAGCGCCTCGGCCGCCTGATGGGCATCAGTGAAATCCCGGCCGACTTCGCCGGGTTCGCCGAGCTGATGGACTCGTACGAACGTGAGAACTACGCGGCCAATGCCGCCTCGCGCGCCGTCGCCGACTCGACCCTCGACCTGTTCGTGACCTTCTATCCTCGACCCCTGCGCGGGGTGATGCGCCGATTCAGCGTCGCTCTGCTCGACGACCACCTGCGCGCCGCGCTCGGCTACCCGAAGCCGCCCCGGATCATCAGTGCCCTCGCGCACGGGTCGCTCACGGCACGCGGCCGCCTGGTGCGCCGGCTGCCTCCGCGGCGGCGACCCAAGCTGCTTCGCGACACCCATCGCGTCCGCTCGTATCCCGGCGGCTTCATGATCGAGCACCTCGGCACGTTCCCGTCCACGATGCCGAAGCAGACCGGCGAGTCCTTGATCACCTGAAAGTGAGACGATCGCGTGACTTCCCCGCCAGCGTCTCGTTGTGACTCTCAAGTAACTTATGGAGGCACGCGATGCGACAGGTCCGACGGCACCGGCACTTCTGGCCGCTCACGGTCGCGGTGACCACGATGGCAGTCGCGATGGGCAGCTTCCCTGCCTACGCCGGCTGGGTCGAGCAGTTCCACAGTGGTCAGGCCTCGTCAGTCGTCGCCTCGGCGCCGGTCGACGAATCGAGCCCACACCAGCACGACGATGCCGCGACGAAGAACGCAATCTCACGCGCGCCCCAGGCCGGCGGCACGGCCGACCCGACGACCTTCGCCCAGGCTCTCGGCAACACCAGCAGCGTCGTGACGCAACGCAGCGAGCCGGATCCCCGGCTCGTCCCGACGGGGTCGCCCGCTCCCCGCGCCTCCGCCCCGCAGGACCGCTACGCGATGGCCGGCGGGTGCTACGCCCTGCAGTCCGTGGCCACCGGCAAGTGGGTCGCACCCCAGGCCGGCGAGTACGCAGCGACCGCAGCGTCCATCTCCGATGCCATCCCATTCCACTTCCAGGCCACTGACCTCGGGTCCTACCTGCTCTACGGGCCCGGCAAGACGTTCCTCAGCGCCAATCTGCTGACCCGTCCCAGCGCACACGGCTCTCCCAGCACGTGGAGCGACTGGACCGTGGCGCAGACTGGTTCGTCGTTCACGTTCGCCCTGCCGAAGCATCGCGTCGCTCTGGGGATCGGCGGCGGCGGTGCGCTCGTGAACGGAGCCGCGGCGGCATTCTCGCTGCGCCTCACGACGGGGTGTGAGCCCTGGCCCGAGGTCGAGGTCGGCGTGCGGGGCAACCCGTTCGCCGGCTCCACGCCGTATCAGGAGGTGCGTGGCTACCTCGACGCGCACACGCACGGCATGGCCTTCGAGTTCCTCGGCGGAGACGTGCACTGCGGCCGTCCCTGGCACCCGTACGGTGTGACGTACGCCCTCAAGGACTGCCCGGACCACTCGCTCACCGGGGGCAGCGGCGCCCTGGTCGAGAACTTCATGAAGGGCGGCACGGTCGAGCCACACGACACGGTCGGCTGGCCGACATTCAAGGACTGGCCGGCGCCGGACTCCCTGACCCACGAAGGCACCTACTACAAGTGGCTCGAGCGCTCGTGGCGCGGCGGTCAGCGCATCCTGGTCAACCTGCTGGTCGAGAACAACCAGCTGTGCACGGTCTATCCCATCAAGCACAACTCCTGCAACGACATGGACTCGGTCCGACTGCAGGCAAACGACATGCGGGCATTCGAGCGATACATCGACGCGCAGAACGGCGGACCGGGCCGAGGCTGGTACCGGATCGTCACCGATCCGTTCCAGGCTCGCGAGGTCATCAACCAGGGAAAGCTCGCAGTCGTCATGGGAATCGAGACCAGCGTGGTCTTCGGCTGCTCGATCAAGCTGGACCTGCCCCAGTGCACGACCGCCGACATCGATCGGCAGGTCAGCGAGGTGCACGATCTCGGCGTGCGCCAGATGGAGCTGGTCAACAAGTTCGACAATGCGTTGTCCGGCGTCGCGGGTGACACCGGCGCCGCAGCCGTCCTGATCAACGGAGCCAATTTCCTCGAGACCGGCTCGTTCTGGGACATGCGCAAGTGCCCCGACGGCACCGACCCCGAGGTTCACGATCGGGGTCAGCTGACAGCTCCGACGCTGGCACCGGAGCAGGACGCGCTGCTGGGAGCGATCGCTGGGGCGTTCATCCCGCTCAAGCTCCCGGTGTACGCCGCGGGACCGCACTGCAATGCACGCGGCCTGACCTCCCTGGGCGACCACACGATCGAGCAGATGGTCAAGCGCAAGATGCTCTTCGACCCGGACCACATGAGTGTGTCGGCCCGATCAGCCTCGTTGGACGTGGCCGAGAAGCTGAAGTACCCCGGCGTGATGTCGAGCCATTCCTGGTCGACCCCGGACGCGTACCCGCGCATATACCGGGCCGGTGGCGTGGTCACGCCGTATGCCGGGGACAGTGCAGGCTTCGTCCAGAAGTGGCGCAAGCACCTGACGTGGGCCGATCCGCGCTACTACTTCGGCTTCGGCTTCGGCGCTGACATCAATGGCCTCGGTGCGCAGGGTGATCCGCGTGGCGCCGATGCGCCGAACCCAGTGACCTACCCGTTCGCGGGTCTCGGCGGCGTGACGATCGACAAGCAGGTCAGCGGTCAACGGACATATGACATCAACGTCGACGGCGTAGCGCACTACGGGCTCTACCCCGACTGGATCGAGGACCTTCGCAAGCAAGGTGGACAGGCGATCGCCGACGACATGGCCCGAGGCTCAGAGGCGTACCTCCAGACGTGGGAACGCGCCGAGGGCGTCACGAACGATGCGTGCCGCGATCCGCAGGCGCTCAAGCCGGACACTCTCTTCAAGGCTCTGGCGGCCGGCACCAGCGTCAAGGACGTGCTGCTCAAGGCCGGCCAGCCGCACAGCCGACTGGCCACCGCCTTCACCTACTGCGCCAAGAACAGTGCGGGCAAGCAGGTCACCCGGACCGTGACCTTCAGCGCCGCTGGGAAGCTCACCAAGGTCGCCTAGTCCGCGGTTCGGAGCGGGAAGCATTGCCGCGGGTCGTGCGTTGGCCATGAGGTGAGACTTTCTGTGCTCGACCTCGTTCCCGTCCGCACCGACCAGACCACCGGCGACGCGCTTGCCGCAACCGTGTCGCTGGCCCAGGTAGCCGACGGACTCGGCTTCACCCGTTTCTGGGTGGCCGAGCACCACAACATGCCAGCAGTCGCGGCGACCTCGCCGCCGGTGCTGATCGCGATGCTGGCTGCCCAGACGTCCTCGATCCGGCTCGGTTCGGGCGGGGTCATGCTGCCCAACCATGCGCCGCTGGCCGTGGCTGAACAGTTCGCCTTGCTCGAGGCGGCCACCCCGGGGCGTATTGACCTGGGCATCGGCCGTGCCCCGGGATCGGACCCGGTGACCTCGATGGCGCTGCGTGGTGCCGCCGGCCGGGACGACACTGACATCGAGAACTTCCCGCAGTATCTCGACGACGTGATGGCACTCATGAGCGCCGATGGTGTTCGCGTCGCGATACCCCGCCAGCAGTACATCCTCAAGGCGACGCCCGCCGCGGCCAGCGAACCACGGATGTGGTTGCTCGGATCGTCGATGTACTCCGCCCACCTCGCGGCCGCGAAGGGCCTCCCGTACGTGTTCGCCCACCACTTCTCCGGTCAGGGCACCGCCGAGGCGCTCGAGGTCTATCGCTCGGAGTTCCGCCCCAGCGAGCTCACGCCCGAACCGGTCACGTTCCTGACCGTCAACGCCGCGGTGGCTGAGACAGACGACGAGGCGGCTGCCCTGATGTTGCCCAACCTGCACATGATGGCGCGGCTCCGCACGGGTCAGCCGCTGACGGCGCTCGACCTGGTTGAGGACGCCCAGGCGATAGATCTGCATCCGCAGGCCCAGGCCATGGTCGAGTCCGGGCTGGCCCGCGCCGTCGTCGGGACTCCCGAGCGAGCCGCGGCGCAAGTCCGCGAGCTCGCGACACAGTTCGGAGTCGACGAGGTCATGGTCAACCCGGTCGCTTCCGCCCGCCGGGGAACTGATCCGCGCACGGCGCCAGGACGGGAGCACACCCTCGAGCTGCTTGCGAAGGAGCTGCTCCAGGCACGTTGATCGGCCGCCGGACCGTCGACGAACGTTCACCTGACCATCGTCGAATGGTCAGTTCTGGCGTACACGCTGGTGGCATGACTCTCCAGGCCCTCCCCACCCGCCGATCGCTGATGATCAGATGGATCTCTGGCCCCGCGGCGATCGGTGTCCTGGTCGGCGCCGTGGCCGCCGTGGTCGTGCCGGGCCGCGCCTAGAACCAGATGCTCGTGCAGGGCTCGATCGGGGAACGGAACATCGCGTCAAGCCGTGCCGCGGCACCGGTCAGGGCGCCCGCAGCCTCCAGGGCGCGCGCGGAGACGCCGCCGACGTGAATCGCGCTCAGGGCGTTGACCGTGAGTTCGGTGTCGGGAGCATCATCGGTCGACGACACCGTGGCAGCGCCGGAGTTCTCGACCTCCATGGCCCAGGTGCCGGTGGCGAAGCCGAGCGGATCGTCGACCCGCAGGACGATCCGCCCCGGCGCCGCGTACGTGCGCGCCTCGAGCGATGCCTTGACGTCGAGGATGCGGGTCCACAGGTGATCGGTCTCGCTGGACCGGACCGCCCGGAAATCCGCGATCATCCACCGCAACGGCTCGTCGACAGGTCGTAGGTGGGCGGTGACGGTGGAGACCAGATCCAGCTCGAGGATGAATCTCCACAGGGCTGCGTATGCGTCATTCGTCGCGGCAACGAGTGCGGTGACGGTTGCCTCGGACCGGGCGAAGTCCGATTCGTTCTCGACGACGCGGTAGACCACGAAGCCCTCGGGGGTCCCGTCGACCCCGTCGTATCGGGCGAAGCGCAGATTTTTGGCGCTGTCGTCGCCGACGGGGAGGCCCAGCTGCCGGTGCCACAGGATGCCGGTGGCGGGATAGCTCACCTGACCGGGTGTGGACAGCCGCACGCGCTCGACGATCGGGTGACCGTCGTCGCGGAGCTGGTGAGCGGTCACCAGGTGTACTCGACCGGGCGCGACGGGCCCGGTCCAGCGGGCCCGTCTGGTGTCGATCCGCAGATCGCGTCCCATGACCGCGGGGGCGAAGCCGAACCGGGCATAGATCGTGGACTCCGAGACGGTCAGCATTGCGAGGGGCAGGCCCAAGGCAACCGCCGTGCGGAGCTCGGCCTCCAACAAAGCTCGAGCGATGCCGCGGCGCCGATGGGTCGGCGCCACGGTCACGCCGCTGATGGCCCACGCCGGCGCCACACCACCGGGGAGCGTCAGATCAGCAATCCAGCTGATCGTGGTCGCGACGGGTGTCGCCGGATGTGGGATGCCGTCGTCCCACACCCCCACGAGCCGATCGTCCTGCAGATAGCCACGGCGCTGCTCCACCTGGGCAGGCGTCGGGTCAGGTCCGAGGAAGCCGCGTGTCTCGGCCCGGAACCACGCGTCGTAAGCCTCGTGGTCGGTCGGGTCGATCGTGGCAAGAGTCAGGCCGTCATCGGCGAGACGGACGCAGGAGATCTCGTCGATGGGCAGGTTCAGCGGGGTGGGGCTCATGGCCGCACCTCCACACCGGCCGCCGACCACGCTGCGCGCACATCAGGCAGATTGTCGGCAGATACCGCGGCAGTGAGGCCCTGCAGAACTCTCACGGCGAAGCCTTCGCTCGCGGCGTCGAGGGCTGTGGCACGGACACAGTAGTCCGTCGCGATCCCACAGACGTCGACAGAATCGATGCCGGCGGCACGCAACCAGTCTGCCAAGCTCGTCCCGATCGCAGAGCTGCCCTCGAACCCGGAGTACGCGGCGGAGAACTCGCCCTTGTAGAAGATCTCGGTGAACATCGACGGGTCGAGCGGGGGATGGAACTGTTCGCCTGGTGTACCGACGACGCAGTGGCGGGGCCACGAGTCGACGAAGTCCGGGGTGTCGGAGAAGTGCGAGCCGGGATCGACATGGTGGTCGCGAGTCGCCACGACGGTCGCGTAGGCGCCGGAGGCCATCAGCCCGGCGATGTCAGCAGCGGCCTGCGCGCCGCCGGTCACGGCGAGGGAGCCGCCTTCGCAGAAGTCGTTCTGCACGTCGACAACGATCAAAGCGGTGGTCATGTCGGCTCCTCGTACACCGTGGGAAGGGTGGGGTCGCTCCGGGACAGCTGCCGGGCGGTGCCGGGCAGCTCAGCCAGGGAGGCCGCGAGGCGCGCCCGAGCGTCCGCCAGTGACGCGGTGTGCAGCCGTTCGCCGTCGCGGACCAGCTCCACCAGGAGTGGTCGATCGTCGCCGTCCGCCGGGGGAGTGGCGCCGATGCCGATGACCTCGGCCTGGGCGAGGCCGGCTCCGTCGCGTCGTCGTAGCGCGTACTTGCGTCCACCGACGGAGATCTTGCCGGTGCTCTTCTTGGCAACCGCGACCATGTGGCCGTCGTCGTCGGCACGAGACACCAGCTTGTAGACGAAGCCGCTGGTCGGCACGCCGGACCCGGTCACCAACGAGGTGCCGACGCCGTACCCGTCGACAGGGGCCGCAGCCAGTGCTGCGATGGCATGCTCGTCCAGATCGCTGGTCACGGTGATCCGCGTCCCGGTGGCGCCCAGGTCGTCCAGCTGCCGGCGCACCGTCCTGGCCAGCGAGACCAGGTCACCGGAGTCGAGCCGCACCCCGCCGAGTTTCGTGCCGGCGACCTCGACCGCCACCCGGATCGCCTCAGGGATGTCATACGTGTCGACCAGCAACGTCGTGTCGGGTCCGAGGGCGAGGATCTGGGCCTCGAAGGCCTCTCGCTCGGTGTCGTGCAGAAGGGTGAAGGAGTGGGCGCTCGTTCCGGTGGTCGGGATCCCGTGGGTCCGACCCGCCTCGAGGTTGGACGTGGCGGCGAATCCGGCGATGTAGGCGGCGCGGGCCGCAGCGACGGCGGAGGCCTCGTGGGTACGACGAGAACCCATCTCGATGCACGGCCGGTCACCCGCGGCCGTGATCATGCGAGATGCTGCGGTGGCGATGGCCGAGTCGTGGTTCAGCACGGAGAGCAGCAGCGTCTCGAGGACGACGCACTCGGCGAATGATCCCTCGACGATCAGGACAGGGGACTGCGGGAAGTAGAGCTCACCCTCCGGGTAGCCCCACATGCTGCCGCTGAACCGGTAGTCCGCGAGCCAGGCGATGGTGGCGGCGTCGACGATGCTCTGCTCGGCGAGCCAGGTGAGCTCAGCCTCGCCGAAACGGAACTCGGCCAGCCCGTCGAGGGCGCGACCGATGCCCGCGACGACCCCGTACCGGCGGCCACCAGACAGGCGGCGGGCGAACAGCTCGAACACCGAGTGGCGCTGAGCCGTCCCATCGCGGAGCGCGGCCTGGAGCATCGTGAGCTCGTAGTGGTCGGTCAACAGGGCGGTGCTCGCGGAAGGCGTCACGGATCCAGACTAGAACGTGCGGTGCGGCCGCTGCCTAGATGGTCATCGCCATTTCGCTCCATCAGGTGGCTGCGACACAATGGCCACATGAGCAGTCCGTCCCCCGTGGAGATCGCCGAACCCGAGGTCGATGACATCGTCGAGCTCGAGGATCCGTGGGTCACGATCGTGTGGAACGACCCGGTCAACCTGATGTCGTACGTCGCCTACGTCTTTCGCAACTACTTCGGCTACACCGACGAGAAGGCGCACGAGCTGATGCTCGCCGTGCACCAGGAGGGCCGGGCGGTGGTCTCCAGTGGCCGCCGCGAACAGATGGAACGCCACGTGCAGGCGATGCACGAGTACGGACTGTGGGCGACTCTCGAAAGGCAAGACGCGTGATGACGGACGGATCATCGGCCGAGCGGAGCGAGCTGTGAAGCCCTTCAAGAAGCGTCGCCGCGGCGGCATCACCGCGACATTCGAGTCCGGCGAGGCGCACCTGTTGGCGAGCCTCTCGGGTCAGGTCGTCGAGCTGCTGCGTGATCGCAACGGAGCTGAGGAGTCCAGCATCGATCCGCTTGCCGCGCAGCTCGGGATGGGTGGGCCGTCGCTGCCGCCCGAGGACCCGGTCCTGCGACGGCTGTTGCCGGACGCCTATCGCGACGACGAGGAGGACTCGGGTGAGTTCCGGCGGTTCACCGAGCGGTCCCTGACTTCCGCCAAGGTCCACCATGCCGAGACCCTGATCGGCTCGCTGGTCGACGGCGGCCTGACCTTCGGCGTCGCGCCCGGTGAGACCCCGGTCGAGGTCGAGCTCGACCCCGACCAGGTCCAGTCGTGGCTCCGCGCGCTGACCGACGTTCGCCTGTCGCTGGCGGTTCGCCTGGGCATAGACGAGGAGGCCGACCTCCTGCTGGTCGCCCAGGCCCAGGACGAGGCTGTCGCCGCGATGGGGGAGATCTACGAATGGTTGGGCTACGTCCAGGAGACGCTGCTCGCAGCGCTGAACTGAGCTCGAGTCGTCTCAGCCGATGGTCCCGGGGGCGGTCTGGTGGTTCGGCCGATAAACTTCATCGGTGCTGACCATCGACCGAGCCACGCGAGACGCAATCATTGCGCACGCCCGGCGGGACCATCCCGATGAGGCCTGCGGAGTCGTCGCCGGACCCATTGACTCTGATGTGCCGACTCGGTTCATCCCGATGCTCAATGCTGCGATGTCGCCGACCTTCTACGAGTTCGACTCCGGCGACCTGCTTCGGCTGTACCGGGAGATGGACGACCGGGATGAGGAGCCCGTGGTGATCTACCACTCGCACACGGCCACCGAGGCATATCCGTCCCGGACCGACATCAATCTGGCCGGGGAGCCGGGTGCTCACTACGTGCTGGTGTCGACGCGGGACGGCGCCGACCAGACCGGTCCGGTCGAGTTCCGGTCGTACCGAATCGTCGACGGTGAGGTCATCGAGGAAGAAGTTCGGGTCGTGGAGGCTTATACAGAGGTAAGCGCACACCAACAGAAGGCAGAAGACTGATGGCCATCGAGGTCCGCATCCCCACCATCCTGCGCCCCTACACCGGCGGCGAGCGCGCCGTGGAGGGCAGCGGCGCAACCGTGACCGAGCTGATCGACAAGCTCGAGTCCGATCACGCCGGCATCAAGGACCGGCTGCTCGACAACGGCGAGGCCCGCCGCTTCGTCAACATCTACGTCAACGACGAGGACATCCGGTTCACCGGTGGTCTCGACACCGCGGTCGCGGACGGCGACACCGTGGTGATCCTGCCGGCCGTGGCCGGCGGCGCTGCCTGACATGCGCTTCGACTCCCTGATCGACTCCGTCGGCGGCACCCCCCTGGTCGGTCTGCCGACGATGTCGCCGAGCCCGGAGGTGCGCCTCTGGGCCAAGCTCGAGGATCAGAATCCCACGGGCTCGATCAAGGACCGGGCGGCACTCAGCATGATTCTGCGCGCCGAGAAGGACGGGATGCTGCACCCCGGGGCCACGATCCTGGAGCCCACCAGCGGCAACACCGGGATCTCGCTGGCCATGGTGGCGAGTCAGCGGGGCTACCGGCTGGTCTGCGTCATGCCGGAGAACACCTCGATCGAGCGCACCCAACTGCTGAGGATGTGGGGCGCAACGATCATCCCGTCGCCGGCCGCGGGCGGCTCCAACGAAGCAGTGCGGGTCGCCAAGGCCATCGCCGCCGAGCACCCCGACTGGGTCATGCTCTACCAGTACGGCAACGCAGCCAATGCCGATGCTCACTACCAGGGCACCGCACCCGAGGTCTTCGCCGACCTGCCGGAGATCACCCACTTCGTCGCGGGGCTGGGTACGACCGGGACCCTGATGGGCGTCGGCCGATACTTCCGGGAGCACAGCCCCAAGGTGCGCATCGTCGCCGCCGAGCCGCGCTACGGCGAGCTGGTGTACGGCCTGCGCAACCTGGACGAGGGCTTCGTCCCCGAGCTGTACGACGCGTCGCTGATCGACTCTCGCTTCTCGGTCGGCCCACGCGACGCGGTCCGCCGTGTGCGCGAGCTGATTGCGTCGGAGGGCATCTTCGCGGGGATCTCGACCGGCGCGATTCTGCATGCGGCACTGGCCCAGGCGGCCAAGTGCGTCAAGGCCGGTGAGTCCGCTGACATCGTCTTCGTGGTCTGCGACGGCGGCTGGAAGTACCTCTCGACCGGCGCCTACGAGGGCACACTGGACGAGGCCGAGGACAAGCTCGACGGCCAGCTCTGGGCGTAGCCCGCAGTCGCCGGTCTCGAGTGCGATTCATCTCGATCGGGAACCGGGTGTCGCGGTGGGGGCGGGTCGGGCTAGCCTCATCCCGTGAGTCAGATCGTGGTCTTCTCCGGTAGTGCCCACCGGTCCCTCGCGGAGAAGATCTGCTCTGAGCTGGGGCAGCCCATCTCGGCCTGCGAGACCATCAGGTTCAGCAACGACTGCCTGCAGGTGCAGCTGCTGGCCAATTGCCGCAAGAAGGATGTCTACATCATCCAGCCGTTGGTGCCGCCGACGCAGGAGCACCTGATGGAGCTCCTGCTGATGATCGACGCGGCGCGCGGCGCGAGTGCGGCCTCGGTGACTGCGATCATTCCGCACTACGCCTACGCGCGGTCGGACAAGAAGGATGCGTCCCGCATCTCGATCGGCGGCAAGCTCGTGGCAGACATGCTGACTACCGCCGGTGCCGACCGGGTGGTGACGATGACGCTGCACGCACCTCAGGTGCACGGATTCTTCAGTGTTCCGGTCGATCACCTCACCGCGATCGGCGAGCTGGCCGATTACTACCGTGGACGCGATCTGAGCAACACCGTGGTGGTCTCGCCCGACCTGGGCAATGCCAAGACCGCGTCCCTGTTCGCCCGCCTGCTCGGTGTGCCGGTCGCCGCCGGCAGCAAGCAGCGCCAGGCCGACGACAAGGTCGTGATCGACGCGATCGTCGGTGACGTGGCCGGCCGGACCGCGATCGTGCTCGACGACGAGATCGCCACGGGTGGCTCGATCGTCGAGCTCCTGGCCAAGCTCGAGGAGGAAGGCTGCACGGAGGCTTCGGTCGCCTGTACCCACGGCCTGTTCACCGGCAAGGCCGTCGATCGACTTCGCAACCATCCCTCCATCACCGAGGTCGTGACGACCGACACGGTGCCGCCACCGGCGGACTGGCCGGAGCTGCAGATCCGCTCGGTCGCGGGTCTGTTTGCCGAGGCGATCGCCCGTATCCACGCGGGGGAGTCGGTCTCGTCGCTGTTCGACGGGGTCGACCCGGCGCACGCACCCCCGCAGCCCAAGCTGCCGCTGTAGGACCGCCACGAGCATCACCTCGAGGCGGGCGACGTGACTCACACGTGATCTGCGGCTCGTTGGCTTTGCCGGAACCCCTGCCACACGTACTCTTTTCGGTTGTGACCAATGCTCCCATCGGCATCTTCGACTCTGGCTACGGCGGCCTGACCGTCGTGCGCGCGGTTCTCGATCAGCTGCCGAACGAGCCGGTGCTGTATCTGGGCGACACTGCGCGCCAGCCATACGGCCCCAAACCCATCTCCGAAGTCCGCGAGTACGCCCTGGAGTGTCTCGACCACCTGGTCGGCCAAGGTGTCAAGGCTCTGGTGATCGCGTGCAACTCCGCCAGCGCGGCGGTCCTTCGCGACGCCCGTGAGCGCTACGACGTCCCCGTCGTTGAGGTCATCGTTCCCGCGACCCGGCGAGCGGTCAGCGCGACGCGCAGCGGCACGGTCGGGGTCATCTGCACGACCGCGACCGCAACGTCGCGGGCGTACGACGACGCCTTCGCTGCCAATCCCGGCATCACGCTCCACACGCAGGCCTGCCCGCGGTTCGTCGATCTGGTGGAGGCCGGCGTCACCAGCGGACCCGAGCTGCTCGATGTCGCTGAGGAGTACCTCCAGCCGCTGATCGACGTCGGCATTGACACTCTGGTCCTCGGCTGCACGCACTATCCGCTGCTGACTGGCGTGCTGTCGTACGTCATGGGCGACGGTGTCACGCTGGTCTCCAGCGCCGAGGAGACCGCCAAGGACGTCTACGCCCTGCTGGTGCGCGAAGGACTCGAGCGCGACCCGTCGCTGCCCGCCCCGACCCATGGATTCCTGACGACGGCGCGACCCGACGAGTTCACGACGCTGGCGCGCCGCTTTCTCGGCCCCGAGGTCGAGTCGGTCCAGCAGTTCTCCTGGGTGGGGGTCGCATGAAGCTCACCGTGATCGGCTGCGCCGGATCCTTTCCGGGACCGGAGTCGCCAGCCAGCTGCTACCTCGTCGAGGCGCCCTTCGAGGGTCGCGTCTACCGACTGCTGCTCGACCTGGGCTCGGGCTCGCTCGGCAATCTGCAGCGGTTCTGTGACCTGCGTGACATCGATGCGGTCGCGCTGTCGCACCTGCACCCGGACCACTGCTTCGACATGTCCGGACTCTACGTCGTGAGCAAGTACCACCCAGACGGCCCGCTGCACCGCATCCCGGTCCACGCCCCGGCGGGCGCGGCCGCCTTTCTGGCCCGGGGATACGGCGTTGACGACCCTCTGGGGATGACCGAGCAGTTCGACTTCAGCAACTGGCGGGACGGCGGAACTGTCCACCTGGGTCCCTTCACGGTCGCCTCAGTCCTGGTCGACCATCCGGTGCCGGCGTTCGCCTTGCGGGTCGCGACCGAAGATCACTCGGTGACCTATTCGGGCGACACCGGCCCGACCGAAGCGCTGGTCGAGCTTGCCGAGGGGACTGACCTGTTCCTGTGCGAGGCGTCGTTCGTCGAATCCGTAGCCAATCCCGCCAACCTGCACCTCACCGGCGCTGAAGCGGGCGACTACGCCACGCGCGCCGGTGTCAAAAAGCTGCTGGTGACACACATTCCGGAGTGGACCGACCGCGCCGAGGTGGAGGCAGACGTCAAGGGCACCTGGGCCGGCCCGTACGAGCTGGTCACCGCTGGGGCTTCTTACGACCTCGGCTAGGGCCCCCGTAGGCTCGCAGCATGACTCGCGAAGATGGCCGCAGTGCCGATCAGCTCCGACCCGTCACGATCACCCGCAACTGGCTGGACCACGCGCAGGGTTCGTGCCTGATCGAGTTCGGCAAGACCAAGGTGCTGTGTGCCGCCAGTGCCAGCGAGGGCGTGCCACGCTGGCGCAAGGGCTCCGGTCTGGGCTGGGTGACCGCCGAGTACGCGATGTTGCCGCAGGCGACTCACGACCGGTCTGCGCGTGAGTCGGTCAAGGGCCGGATCGGCGGACGCACGCACGAGATCTCCCGACTGATCGGCCGTTCCCTGCGCATGGCGATCGACTACAAGGCACTCGGCGAGAACACCATCACGATCGACTGTGACGTCCTGCAGGCCGATGGTGGCACCCGTACCGCAGCGATCACCGGCGCCTACGTCGCGCTGGCCGACGCCGTGGAGCACCTGCGGACGAAGGGGGCGCTGGCCGGCGAGCCACTCGTCGAGTCGGTGTCCGCCATCAGCGTCGGCATCATCGACGGCGTCCCTCTGCTCGACCTTCCGTACGTCGAGGACGTGCGCGCCGAGACAGACATGAATGTCGTGATGACCGGATCGGGCAAGTTCGTCGAGGTGCAGGGCACCGCGGAGGGCGCGCCGTTCGACAAGGCCGAGCTCGATGCGCTGCTCGAGCTCGCCGCCAAGGGCTGCGTCGACCTCACCCTCATGCAGAACCAGGCCCTGGGTCGTGCCTGAGCAGATCGTCCTGGCGTCCAACAACGCCAAGAAGCTCGCCGAGCTGCGACGCATCCTGGCGCCGCTGGTCCCGGGGATCGAGGTGCTCGGTCTGGCCGACATCGCGTCATATGACGAACCGGCCGAGACCGAACCGACATTCGGGGGCAACGCGCTGATCAAGGCGCGAGCCTGCCTCGCCGCGACCGGCCTGCCGTCGCTCGCCGACGACTCCGGATTGTGCGTCGACGCGCTCAACGGCATGCCGGGCGTGCTGTCGGCGCGTTGGTCCGGTGTCGCCAAGGAAGCCGGCGCAGACGCGGCCAACAATGCTTTGCTGCTCAGCCAGCTGTCCGACGTGCCTGACGAGCGGCGCGCCGCGCAGTTCCGCTGCGCTGTGGCGCTCTGCACCCCGGCCGGTGTCGAGGTCGTCGAGCTGGGTGAGATGCCCGGACGCATCCTGTGGTCCGAGCACGGCGAAGGCGGATTCGGCTACGACCCGTTGTTCGCCGCCGATGGGCACGACGTGTCGACTGCCGAGCTGTCCACGGGCGACAAGGATCGCATCAGCCACCGCGGCCAGGCCCTGAGGGCCATCGCCCCCGCAGTCGTCCTGGCCCTGACCCAGCGAGCGTGACGACCGAGGGCTCGCACCCACGGACCGACCGGACCGTGTCGAGCTCAGTGGGCAGGTGGGTTGTCGAGGGCGTGGATGACCCGGCGCGCGATCGCGAGACTGCCGGCCCGGTTGGGGTGCACCCCGTCGACGACTCGCTCGCCGGTCAGCGCGCCACGCATGCTGACGAACTGCAACCCGTGGCTCCTGGCCTGCGACTGGATGATTGAGGTCACCCGCAGCCCGTTCGTGGGGTCGAGCGGGCCCCACGGGGGTCCGAGGATGATGATCCGTGTCCTGCTGGGCAGGTAGGTCTGCAGCGTGTCGAGGTAGCGGTCAACTGCATGGTTGATCTGCGGATCGGGTGCGGTGACCTGCCGGCTGCCTCGGCAGACCGACCAGTCGTTGCGCCCACCCTCCACGATGAAGACCGACGGGGCGGGTCCGACGTAGGCCAGCGTGCGATCGATGAATCGGTCGCCCGTGCAGGCCTCACCCGGTCGGAGGTAGCCGGAGCCGGACTGGGCGAACGTCGTGACGTCGGCGTCCACCTGGTCTGCCGTGATGCTCCACCAGCTCTGTCTCGCGTCGCCGGGCTTGTCGTTGTAGCGAGCCGTGATCGAGTCACCGACGACGACGATGCCGTGCGGCGCAATCCGCGACACCGGCAGCGGGGCGTCACCCGTCGCACCCTGCCAGGCGATGAATGGGGCGATCAGGAGCGCGCCGGTCATTGCGAGCAGGAGTGTCCGCCTTCTTGCTGTCCTGGTCCTGGTCATGCGTCGCGTTTCCTCCCGAGTCACGCCACTGTAGGTCGGAAGTGCCGTATGACCGGGCCAAATCGACCAACTCAACCGACCTGTCACCGAATCTGGTGCGAACGAACTACGTGCCGGGGTCGAAGCCCTGCTGGCGCCAGGCCTCGAACACCGCGACCGACGCGGTGTTGGCGAGATTCATCGAGCGACGACCCGGCAGCATCGGGAGACGGACACGACTCGTGACCCGCGCGTCGTCGAGCACCGTGGCGGGCAGCCCGCTCGGCTCGGCGCCGAACAGCAGGACGTCGCCGGGTCGGTATGCCACGTCGGTGTAGAGGGTGTCGCCAGAAGCCGTGAAGGCGTAGACGTTGGCAGGCAGCAGGGCACCCAGCGCGGCATTCAGGTCGGCGTGCACCGTGACGACAGCAAGATCGTGGTAGTCCAGGCCCGCGCGCCGCAGCTTGGATTCCTCCATGTCGAAGCCCAGCGGCTCGACCAGGTGCAGCTCTGCGCCGGTCACGGCAGCGAGACGGATGGCCGCTCCGGTGTTGCCGGCGATACGGGGCTCGTGGAACAGGATGCGGAACACGTCAGGCATTCTGCCGTGGCGACCGGTGGAGCACCGCATTGACCACGAGTCCGGCCATGCCGATGGCCTGGGTGACACACAGCGCCAGCAACCGGAGGCGGCCGTGACCGGTTGCTGAACCGAGGTGGGGTTCAAACCCGCCTCGGGAGGCCTCGGCGCGGTTCCATGGCCGATCGGCCTAGACGCTCCTGGCGCGGCCAGCCTAAACTCTCCGGCTATGGCCACCCCCCAACGCGTCCACGTCACGCACACGTTCACCTCCGATCCCGCCACAGTCTTCGACCGGCTGTCCGAGCACGAGAATCTTGGACCGGTCTTCGGCGCGAAGATCAAGCGCGTGTGCGACGGCGACACCTCCCGCAACGGACCGGGCTCGACCCGCAGCCTGAAGATCGGACCTCTGCCGGCGTTCCACGAGACGACCACCACGGCCGAGCCCAACTCACTGATCGAGTACAAGATCAGCAAGGGCGGCCCGCTTCGAGGTCACTGGGGAGTGCAGAAGCTGACCCCGACCGCCAGCGGCGGAACGCTGTTGGACTACACGATCGGCTTCGACGCACCAGTTCCAGGCATGGCGGCCGTGGTGGGCAAGGTACTGACGTCGTCGATCAAGAAGGGCCTGCCGAAGCTCGCGCCCTGAGCCGAGTCGCTTGAACGCTGCGGACGCCGACTCAGCGCTGACGTAGTTGCACGGCGTCGCGACGGCGGTTCTCGCGGAAATTCACTGGGTGCCGGTGACAGGACTTGAACCTGCACGCCCGAAGGCACAGGATCCTAAATCCTGCGTGTCTACCAGTTCCACCACACCGGCCCGTGGTTGATATTAGGCGAGCCGGACTCGCGACGGTGGCAGGCGTCACCCAACCGGGTGAATCGCGACGTCCCGGGCATCGCCCAAGCGGGCTACAAAGCGTAGGAGGGATCGCTCCGAGCTACTCCCCGAGTCCCAGGTCCCGACGCAGCTTGGCGACGTGCCCCGTCGCCTTGACGTTGTACTGCGCCAGCGCGATCTTCCCGGCGTCGACGACGAACGTCGAGCGGATGACGCCCTCGACGACCTTGCCGTACAACTTCTTCTCGCCGAAGGCTCCCCACCGGGTGAGGACCTCCTTCGACGGGTCGGAGAGCAGAGTGATGCTCAACCCGTCCCGCTCGCGGAACTTGGCGAGCTTTTCGGGCTTGTCCGCAGAGATGCCGAGCACGGCGTAGCCCTCGGACTGCAGCCGGTCGATCGAGTCACTGAAGTCACACGCCTGCTTGGTGCACCCTGGCGTCATGGCGGCGGGATAGAAATAGACGATGACCTTGCGGTCCGCCAGGTCCGACAAGGAGACCCTCTCACCGGCATCGTTCGTGAGCGTGAAATCGGGTGCGGTGTCTCCGGGCTGCAGTCGCGTCGTCATGGGCACTATCCTGACGTACGGGCGCAGGAGATCGACCTGGCCCCATCCCGTACAACCAGTGAGCGAGGCGCGACGTGGCGAAGGCTAAACCCGACGATCTGGTCGATGAGATCGAGGAGATCAGGGAACGACTGGCCGACACCGTCGACGCGCTGATCGACCGGACCAACCCGCGCAACATCGCGCGACGCAGCTTGTACAGCCTGCGCTCGCGCTTCGTCGACGAGACCGGCTCGCCGAAGCTCGGGACGATCGTGCCGCTGGTCGGCGGGACCGTCGCGGTGGTCGCAGGGATCGTCGTCATCCGCAGGCTCGTGCGCTGAGCATGGGTCGCACTGACGCTCACCCGTCCTGAGCATGGCCGGCGCGCGCGACATGCCGCTGCGGCGGCTCCGACTGCGTCGGCCGACCGACACGCTGGGGGATCGCCTCTACGTCCTGCGCCGCCGCTGGCGCACGCTCGTCCGGCTGAGCCTGGGCACCGCGATGGCCTACTTCATCGCGACGCACCTGCTGCACCACCAGCAGGCATTCTTCGCCCCGATCGCGTGCATCATCGTGTTGATCGCCGGCGGTGGGCTTCGCGGCCGTACGTCCTACGAACTGGTTCTCGGTGTCGCGACCGGCGTGCTGGTGGGCGAGCTGCTGATCCTGGCGATAGGGCGTGGGACGTGGCAGATGGCTCTGATCGTCACCCTGACCGTCGTGATCAGCACGCTGCTGGGACTCAAAGGCCTGGCGCTGACCCAGGCTGCAACGTCATCGGTGCTGCTCGCGGCCGTGATCCCGGCCGCGGGGGTCAGCAATCCGGCAATCAGCCGCTTTCTCGACGCTTTGGTGGGCGGTGCCGTCGGCCTGGCCATGATCCTGCTGGTGCCGCGCAATGCGATCCGTGACATCGATCGTGAGGTGCAGAACTTCCTGACCCGACTGGCGGACATCCTCAGCCGCACAGCGCAGGCGCTGAGAACCGTCGACGCCAACCTTGCCGACCTGGCGCTGGAGGAGGCCCGCTCCATGCAGCCGCAGGTTGAGTCGATGACGTCGACCGCGGCCAATGTCTCCGAGATCGCCCGGATGTCGCCCATGCGGTGGAAGCAGCGCGGTCATGTCCAGACCTACGTCGCGACGGTCCGGGACCTCGACAACGCGGTCCGCGACGCCAGGGTGCTGGCTCGCAAGGTTTCTGCCCTGCTGCGCCATGGGGAAGTCGTGCCGCCGGACATGGACATCGCGATCGACGCGCTGGCACGCGCGATCGGAATCTTCGCCGGTGACCTGTCTGAGCACGAAGACTTCGACGAGGCCCGCCAGCAGCTTGTGGAGGCGGCGCGCATGGCCTCGATCGCGCTGCCTGACGCCATCACGATGAACAGCGCCTCGATCGCGGCGCAGATTCGTTCACTGGCAGCCGATCTTCTGTACGCCAGCGGATACACGCGGGACGAGATCGACGAACGCCTCGAGTTCGGCTGAGGCATCGGAAGTCCCGCGAACTTCAGCTGGTTGCCGTGGGCTGTTGGCCAGCAGTTCACCCGCGTGGGCTGGGCTCGCACCATGAACACACACATGCGAATCAACAGCAGGCGATCGGTCGCCGGTGCCGCCGTGGCCGCGGCCCTTGTCGGTGCCAGCGCTGCCGGTGCCATCGGGGTGGGACAGGACCTGTCCTCGACGGGCGGCGCCGCCCGGCTTTCGGGCGATCAGAGCAAGTCGATCGAGGCAGCGGTCGACAGCAGCCGGGCCGACAACGTCATCCTCTTCATCGGCGACGGCATGGGCGACTCGGAGATCACCTCGGCCCGCAACTACGCGCACGGCGCGGCCGGGCGGTTGCCCGGCATCGACGCCCTCCCGCTGACCGGGCAGTACACCACGTACTCGCTGACCAAGGCGGGCAAGCCTGACTACGTCCCGGACTCGGCCGCCACCGGCACGGCGTGGGCTACTGGCACCAAGTCCTACGACGGTGCGATCGGGGTCGACATCCGCGGCCGAGCGCACGCCAACCTGTTCGAGCTGGCCAAGAAGCGGGGGCTCAAGACCGGCAACGTCAGCACCGCCGAGATCCAGGATGCGACCCCCGCAGTTCTGGCGGCACACATCTCCTCACGCAGCTGCAAGGGTCCCGCAGCGACGTCGAAGTCCTGCTCAGCGGAGGCATTGGAAAACGGCGGTCCGGGTTCGATCAGCGAGCAGATCGTCGCGGCCAGGCCGGACGTGTCCTTGGGCGGCGGTGCGGCGTATTTCGACGAGAAGGCCAAGGCGGGTACGTACGGCGACAGTACGGTCCGCGAGCAGGCTGAGCAGCGCGGGTTCCAGACCCCGACCACCGCAGACGAGCTCGCTCGGATCGAACGCGCCGACTCGCGCAGGCCGGTTCTGGGTCTGTTTGCCCGCAACAACTTCGCGGTCAACCTCTCGGGCCCGGCCGCGACGTCGGACGGAGCAACCAAGCCTCCCGCGAAGTGCACGCCGAACTCCGCGAAGCCTTCGTCGCAGCCCACGCTCGAAGGTATGACCAGCAAGGCCATCTCCTTGCTGGACAAGGGAAACAAGAAGGGTTTCTTCCTGCAGGTCGAGGCCGCCAGCATCGACAAGCAAGACCACGCTGCCAACGCATGCGGCCAGATCGGCGAGGCAATCGATCTCGACCAAGCCGTGCAGGCAGCGATGACCTTCGCCAAGAGGGACAAGCACACGCTCGTCATCGTCACGGCCGATCACGGACACACCAGCCAGATCGTGGAGACCGGGACCAACACTCCCGGCCTCACGGCGACTCTGTTGACTGCTGACGACAGCCCCATGACGCTGTCGTACGGCACAGCCCCGGAGGGCGGATCCCAGGAGCACACCGGCACTCAGGTCCGCATCGCGGGCTATGGGCCGCAAGCTGGAAACGTCGTCGGACTGACCGATCAGACCGATCTGTTCTTCACGATCGCGCGGGCGCTGAAGCTCGAGAAGTAGCCTGCGCCGCTACGTCGCGGCCGTCGGAACACGCTTTCGACGGCCGCGGCCCGCTGGCATCTGTATACGCTCAATCGAAATGCGATTGGTTTTCACCAATGCCCGAAGGGGCTCGACTGACGAAGGCAAGGCGCAAGCGCGCCTGGGATGAGTTGTCCGAGATCGACCGCGCCCTTCTCCTCGGTCCGACAGCGACGCAGGCTCGAGCAGCGGAAGTACGCGATCTACTCGAAATTTACGGTATTCGCGGCATTCGCTGAGCACATCGCCATGAGAGCGGCAGGTGGGGAGCACTCCCTGCCTGCCGCTTGCCCATCGGGACGCTGACTTCTGGCGGGCTCGCCGTCGCCCAGCCGCTCACGGATGACGCCGATCGGTTGACCTGGGCTGGCGTCGGGTCAGCGGGACTCGATGGCATCGGCAAGGGCGAGGATACGGCTGGCGTCCCGAACGTGGAGCTCCTCGACCATGCGACCGTTGAACGTCACCACACCCTGGCCTGCCGCCTTGGCCTCCTCGAACGTCGAGATCATGGCCTTCGCGTGCTCGATCTCCTCGGCCGACGGGCCGAACACCGCGTTGGCCGGCTCGACCTGGCTGGGGTGGATCAGCGTCTTGCCGTCGAATCCCATCTCGCGACCCTGGCGGGCCTCGGACTCGAATCCTTCGAGGTTCTTCACGTCGTTGTAGACGCCGTCGAGGATCACCTTGCCGGCGGCGCGGGTGGCCAGCAGCGACCAGGACAGCGCCGTGAGCACCAGCGGATTGCGGCCGGGAACGTGCAGGCCGTATGTCTCGTTGACGACATCGTTGGTGCCCATCACGATCACGGTGAGCCGGTCGTGGGCAGCACAGATCTCTTCGGCGTGCAGGAGAGCGACGGGCGTCTCGATCATGGCCCACAGCTGCGTCGTTGCGGGAGCGCCAGCCTGCTCCAGGGCTGCGACGAGCTGCAGGACCTCTGCGGCGGAGTTGACCTTGGGCACCAGGACCGCGTCCGGACCAGCCTGAGCGGCCGCAGCCAGATCCGCGTCGTGCCACTGCGTACCGATCCCATTCACCCGGATCGCCAGCTCGCGATGACCGTACTCACCCGAGGAGACCGCGGCGCACACCCGATCACGGGCCTCCTCCTTGGCCTCGGGCGAGACTGCGTCCTCGAGGTCCAGGATCAGCGCGTCGGCATCGATTCCTTTGGCCTTCTCCAGGGCGCGCTCGTTCGCGCCGGGCATGTAGAGCACGGAACGGCGGGGTCGCAGGCTGGTGCTGGTGTCATGCGTGTCGGTCATCGAATTCCTCAGAGGTCGTAGGCGGCAGCGAGCTCGGGGTCGCGCTCGGCGAGCGCCTTGGCGAGGTCCAGCATCACGATGCACTGCTTGCAGGAGGCATCGTCCTCCATCTTGCCGTTGATCATGACGGCCCCGGATCCGTCGCCCATGGCCTCGACGACCTCCTTGGCGTGTGCCACGTCGGCCGGGTCGGGCGAGAACACCGTGCGCGCGATGTCGATCTGCACGGGGTGCAGGCTCCACGCGCCGACGCATCCGAGCAGGAATGCGTTGCGGAACTGGTCCTCGCACGCGACGACGTCCTTGATGTCACCGAATGGTCCGTAGAACGGCAGGATGTCGTTCGCGGCACATGCATCGACCATGCGCGCGATCGTGTAGTGCCACAGATCCTGCTGATAGGTCGCGCGCCCCGCATGGAGGTCGTCGCCGGTCGGATCCTCGCGGACGAGATAACCCGGATGACCTCCCCCAACTCGTGTGGTCTTCATGCGGCGGCTGGCGGCAAGATCGGCCGGACCCAGTGAGATGCCCTGCATGCGCGGACTGGCTCCGGCGATCTCCTCGACGTTGGTCATGCCCTCGGCGGTCTCGAGGATCGCGTGGACGAGGATCTGTCGGTCTAGGCCCGCACGGGCCTCGAGCTGCGCGAGGAGGCGGTCGACGTAGTGAATGTCCTGGGCCCCTTCGACTTTGGGCACCATGACGACATCGAGCTTGTCGCCGATCTCGGTCACCAGGGTGATCAGGTCGTCCAGGGCCCACGGGGAGTCGAGGCTGTTGATGCGGACCCACAGCTGGGTCTGACCGAAGTCGGTCGATGCGGCGACATCAACCAGACCCTGGCGAGCGGCTTCCTTGTTCTCGGTCTTGATGGCGTCCTC
>NZ_JBAVDI010000030.1:0-18191 GCF_049587115.1 Aeromicrobium sp. | reverse complement strand
GTCGTGGACGTTGCACGAGCTCGGGAGCCACCCGGACATCCTGGCCAAGGCGGTCGTGGCTGCCGACACGGGCGACGACGCCTATCTCGAGGCCTGCCTCAAGGAGGCGATGCGCGTCCACCCCGTGATCGATTTCGTGGCCCGCACGCTGAAGAGCGACCAGGTCGTCGCCGGCCGGCTGCTCCCGCGGGGCGTCACCGTCGCACCATCGATCATGCTGGCCCACAGTCGGGACGAGAACTGGGCCGATGCGCACGAGTACATCCCCGATCGGTTCGTCGAGGAGAAGATCTCGCCCAACATGTGGCTGCCGTTCGGCGGTGGCGTGCGGCGCTGCATCGGTGCCGCGTTCTCGCTCATGGAGGGCACCGTGGTGCTGCGCGAGGTGCTGCAGCGCTACGAGGTGTCCGCGACCAAGACCGCGCCCAATCACCTGCGCAACATCACCAACGTCCCCGGCGACAAGGCTCCACTGAAGCTCACCTCACGCCAGGCCTAGCGCGGGCCGACCTCGAGAACCGTGACGGCAGCCTCGCCGATCTCGTCGCTCTCGGCCAGGTCGACCTGGGCGGTGATGCCCCAGTCGCGGTCTCCGTCGGGGTCGTCGAAGGTCTGCCGGACGGTCCAGGTCGTTGCGCCCTCCTCGACCATGAACAGGTCGGGTCCGCGGGAACCCGGTCCGGTGCCGATGTCGTCGTACTCCTCGCGGTATGCCGCCATCGCCTCCATCCACGCCGTGGCATCCCAGCCGTCCTCGCCGTCGAGCTCGGCCAGGGCAGTCCACCGTCCGAAGGCGGCAAGCTCGACCCGGCGGAACAGCGCGTTGCGGACCAGGACGCGGAACGCCCGAGTGTTGCCCGTGACAGGACGCGGTGCCGTGCTCCCCTCAGCCCTGGCCCGCACCTCGGCCGGATCGGTGCTCGGATTGATGAGCTCCTCCCACTCGTCGAGCAGGCTCGAGTCGGTCTGCCGGACCAGCTCGCCGAGCCACTCGGTGAGATCCTCGAGCTCCTCGTTGCGTGCCCGCTCGGGGACCGTCCGGCCGAGGGTCTTGTAGACGTCCGAGAGATAGCGCAGCACCATCCCCTCGGAGCGAGCCAGCTGATAGTCGCCGATCAGCTCGGAGAACGTCATCGCCCGTTCCCACATCTCGCGAACCACCGACTTGGGCCGCAGCTCATGATCGGCGACCCACGGGTGACCACCCCGATAGGTCTCGTACGCCGCGGTCAGCATCTCCGCCAACGGCTTGGGATGCGTGATCTCCTCAAGCAGCTCCATCCGCTCGTCGTACTCGATGCCGTCCATCTTCATCTCGTTGATGGCCTCGCCCCGAGCGCGGTGCCGCTGGGCGTTGACGATCGGGCGGGGATCGTCGAGCGTCGCCTCGACGACCGAGACGATGTCCAGAGCGTAGGTCGGCGACTCGCGATCAAACAGCTCGAACGCAGCGACCGCGAACGGTGACAGCGGCTGGTTGAGCGCGAAGTTGGCCTGAAGATCGATCGTCAACCGGAGCGTACGGCCCTCGTCATCGGGCGGATCGATGCGCTCCACGACCTCACCGGCGAGCAGGGCCTCGATGATCTCGTCGACCTCGGCCAGCATGCGGTCCTGCGACTCCTCGGTCTCGCCGCTCTCCCGCAGCAGCCGCTCGAGCGAGGCGCGCGCGTCGCCGGGGCGTGAGACGACGTCCAGCACCATCGCGTGGCTGACCTTCATGCGGGAGACCAGCGACTCCGGCGTGCCGGTCGACAACTTCTCGAACGTCCCCTCGCCCCAGGAGACGAATCCCTCCGGCGCCTTCTTGCGATTGACCTTGCGCAGCTTCTTGGGGTCATCGCCGGCCTTGCGCACCAGCCGGGCGTTCTCGATGTCGTGCTCAGGCGCCTCGACGATGACGTGACCGATCGTGTCGTAACCGGCGCGACCCGCTCGACCGGCGATCTGCTGGAACTCGCGCACCTGAAGCTGACGCTGACGAATACCGTCGTACTTCGACAGACCGCTGAACAGGACGGTCCGGATCGGCACGTTGATGCCGACGCCGAGAGTGTCGGTGCCGCACACGACCTTGAGCAGGCCCTGCTGGGTGAGTGTCTCGACGAGTCGGCGATAACGCGGCAGCATGCCCGCGTGATGCACCCCGACTCCCATCCGGATGAGGCGCGAGAGCGTCTTGCCGAAAGCCGAGGAGAAGCGAAAGTCGCCCAGCGCCTCGGCGATGACGTCGCGCTCCTCGCGGGTCGCGACCTTGATGCTGGTCAGTGCCTGCGCGCGCTCGAGTGCGGAGACCTGCGTGAAGTGCACGACGTAGACCGGCGTCTGTCCCGTCTCGATCAGCTGCTCGAGCGTCTCCTGCACGGGCGAGGTGACGTACTCGCTGACCAGCGGCACGGGTCGCTCGGTCGAAGAGACAACGGTGGTCTCCCGGCCAGTGCGCCGGCTCAGGTCGGCCTCGAGCCTGCTCGTGTCGCCCAGCGTCGCCGACATCAACAGGAACTGTGCGCGCGGGAGCTCGATCAGCGGGACCTGCCACGCCCATCCGCGGTCAGGATCGGCGTAGAAGTGGAACTCGTCCATCACGACGAGGCCGATGTCGGCGCCGGCACCCTCACGCAGCGCCATGTTGGCGAGGATCTCGGCGGTCGCGGCGATGATCGGCGCATCGGCGTTGACGGCTGCATCGCCCGTCACCATGCCCACGTTGTCAGCGCCGAATATCTCGCACAGGTCGAAAAACTTCTCGCTGACCAACGCCTTGATCGGCGCGGTGTAGACGCTGCACTCGCCCCGCGCCAAGGCCGCTGCCATCGCGCCGGTCGCGACGAGGCTCTTGCCCGATCCGGTCGGTGTCGCAAGGACGACGTTGGACCCGGCCACGCATCCCAGGATCGCCTCGTCCTGCGCGGGATAGAGGGTCAGACCACGATCGTCGACCCATTGCGAGATCGCGTCGTAGACCACGTCCTCGTCGGTCGTCGTGCCGGAGGGCAGGAGATCGATGAGGCGCATCCCAGCATTGTCCCCTGCGGGCCGTCGGGCCACTCCGAGGGCGTCCGCGGCACCCCGCGGCACTAAGCATCCGCTTAGCGCATGCGCTAGTCTCGCCCGCATGAAGGCAGTCCAGATCACCACGCTCGACGGTCCCTCCGCGGTCGAGGTCGTCGACCTCCCGACTCCGCAGCCCGGTCCCGACCAGGTACTGATCCGCGTCCGCGCCGCAGGCGTCGCGTTCCCAGAGGTCCTGCAGAGCCGTGGGCTCTACCAGCTGAGGCCCGACCTGCCGTTCACACCGGGTGCCGAGATCGCCGGCGAGGTCATCAGCGCGCCGGACGGATCCGGCTTCGCAGCGGGCGACCGGGTCGCCGCGCTGTGTCTGCTCGGTGGCTTCGCCGAGGAAGCGTTGGCGCCGCTGGACACGACCTTCCCCCTGCCCGACACCATCTCATTCGAGCAGGGCGCCTCGATCGTCTTCAACTACGGCACGGCCTACTTCGCGCTGGTCGAGCGCGGCCACCTCCAGCCGGGGGAGTCTGTGCTGGTGCACGGTGCCGCCGGCGGCATCGGTACGGCCGCAATCCAGGTCGCCAAGGCCTTCGGAGCGGGCCGGGTCGTTGCCGTCACCTCGACCCCCGAGAAGGGTGCTATCGCACTCGCGGCCGGCGCCGATGAGTTCGTGCTGGCCGATGGGTTCAAGGATGCCGTCAAGGAGCACGGCAGTGTCGACATCGTGATCGATCCGGTCGGCGGGGACCGATTCACCGACTCGCTGCGATGCCTGGACGACGATGGCCGAATTCTGGTCATCGGCTTCACCGCTGGAGAGATTCCGACCGTCAAGGTCAATCGGCTGCTGCTCAACAACGTCTCCGTCGTCGGCGTCGGCTGGGGGGCGTACGTCTTCAAGCGCCCCGGCCACATCGCCAAGGAATGGGCCGCACTCGTCCCCCACCTGGAGAGCGGAGCCCTGCAGCCAGTCGTCGGACCGACCTTCCCGCTGGAGGAGGCCGGGCACGCCCTGCTGACGCTCGACGAGCGCCGGGCGACCGGCAAGGTCCTGCTCGTCCCCTGACTGGCTCACAGGCACGCCGGTAGGCTCGGCCCGTGCCCGAGTTCACCGGCTTCCCCGAGACGGCCCTCGACTTCTACGACGATCTCGAGATGGACAACACCAAGCTGTTCTGGGAGGCGCACAGGCCGACGTACGACGTGGCGGTCGCAGCACCGATGAAGGCGCTGACCGCCGCCCTGTCCGACGAGTTCGGGGATGCGAAGGTGTTCCGCCCCTACCGGGACGTGCGGTTCGCGAAGGACAAGACCCCCTACAAGACCCATCAGGGTGCCTTCGTGCCGCGGGGCCCGTCGACCGGCTACTACGTGCAGGTGGGAGCGCCGGGCGTGCGGGTCGGCGTCGGCTTCTACGAGGCATCGCCCACGCGGTTGGCGAGCATCCGCGAAGCGATGGTCCACCAGCATCACGGCGCCGATCTAGAGAACATCCTGGCCCCGATGCAGGCGGCCGGCTGGGAGCTCGGCGGCGACCGCCTGAAGACCGCTCCGCGCGGATACGACGTCACCCATCCTCGCATCGAGCTGCTCCGACACCAGTCGATGACGCTCACCAAGGACTACGGTTTCAAACCGGTCATCCACACGCCGGCGCTGCTCGACCACGTCCGGACGGACTGGCGCGAGGCCACCGCGTTCGTCGACTGGATCCTGCGCCACGCTGCGATCTGACCTGCCCGATCGTCTTCAAGCGGACCCGCCGGCTGCTCGGTGACGCCAGAAACATCCGTCTCGGCCATTTACAGCATGTGATCTGCACCACTAGGTTCGGTCCGGGCCCGCTGGGTCGGAGGTAGCACGTCCGCCTAGGAGGCACTGCATGTCGCTGGTTACTCGAGCGCGTCCACTCATCGGAGCTTCGAGCCTTGCGCTCGCTGCGTTCACGTTCATCCCCACCGCTGCACAGGCCGACGGGCCCGGATCCGGGTCCCCGTACGTCGTGTCGGTCGGAGACTCCTACATCTCCGGTGAGGCCGGCCGCTGGGCCGGCTCCTCCAACAGCAGCGCCGCACGCGCGGACCGGCTCGGGGGCACGGCCTACTTCGACAACGCCGCGAACAACGCCGAGCAGATCGATCGGTGCCATCGCAGCAAGTCCGCCGAGATCTACCTCGGTGGCGGCGTGCAGGGACTCAATCTCGCCTGCTCGGGCGCCACGACCTCAACGGTGAACGGCACCAACTTCAAGCCCGGCCTGGACTTCTTCGACGACGGCGCAGGCAAGCTCGGCCAGGCAAAGATGCTGCAGCAGTTCGCCGCGACGCACAACGTCACGATGGTCACCGTCTCGATCGGCGGAAACGACTTCAACTTCGCCGAGATCGTGCAGACGTGTGTGTCCGACTTCCTGGGCTCACCGTCCTGGTTCAAGAACTATTGCAATGACGACAGCAATGTCACGGCCAACTTCACCAGCAGCAACGTCGCCGCCGTCAAGACCAAGATCGCCAACGCGTACGCCAACATCCGCACCGCGATGCGCAACGCCGGATACGCCGACAGCTCATGGACCCTGCTGGTCCAGAACTATCCCTCGCCTCTCCCCAACGGCTCGGGCTTCCGCTACAGCCAGAGTGGCTACACCCGCCAGAGCACGGGCGGCTGCGGATTCTGGGACGCCGACGCAAACTGGGCCAACGCGACCGCGCTGCCAACGATCAACAGCACCGTGACCGGCGCGATAAGTCAGGCCGGGATCACCAACGCCAAGACGCTCAACCTGGCCGCGACCTTCAACGGTCGCCGGCTGTGCGAGAGCAGCGTCGGCCTGTACGAGGAGGTCGGGCTTGCCGACTGGTCCGCACCGACCGCGGTCGACCGTACGGAGTGGATCAACCAGATCCGCACCGTCACGACCGGCGGCAGCAGCCCGTACTACATCCAGGAATCGCTGCACCCCAACTACTGGGGCCAGCTGGCGACCCGGTCGTGCGTGCGCCAGGCGTACAACGCGGGCGCAACCAGGAGCGGCACCTGCACGCGCACCGGCACGGGTCTCACCTCGCTCGGAGAGCCCAAGATGACGCTGCAGTAGCCGGTTCAACCTCGCTGGGACTGTCGCTGTGGGTCGCCCTCGCGCGGACGAGCGGCAGTCTCAGCGGGTCGGGTCCTCGCCGACCCGGACCAGCAGCTTGCCGAAATTCTTGCCGCTGAGCATGCCGAAGAACGCGTCCGGCGCGTTCTCCAGCCCGTCGACGACGTCCTCGCGGTGGCGCAGGCTCCCGTCGCGGATCCACTCGGCAGCATCGGCCTGGAACTGCTTGTAGTGACTCTTGACGAATTCGTGCTGGATGAATCCGCGAACCGTGATGCTCTTGGTCAGGATCGCGGACATCAGACGGGCCGAACGATCAGGACCCTCTCGCGGTTCGGTCTCGTTGTAGTGCGCGACCAGTCCGCAGACCGGCACCCGGGCATAGGTGTTGAGGCGCGGGAGGACGGCTTCCCACACATGACCCCCGACATTCTCGAAGTAGACGTCGATGCCGTCGGGGACGGCGGCCTTGAGGTCATCCCTGAACGTTGGGGAACGGTGGTCCAGTGCCACGTCGAAGCCGAGCTCCTCGAGCCAGGCGACCTTCTCCGCGCCACCGGCTATGCCAACCGCGCGAGCGCCCTTGATGCGGGCGATCTGACCGACGGCCGAGCCAACCGGTCCGGCTGCGGCGGCGACCACCACGGTCTCACCCGATTGCGGCCTGCCGATCTCGAGCAGACCGGCGTACGCAGTGAAACCCGGCATGCCGAGCACGCCGACTGCCGTGGAGATCGGCGCCCGGGCCGGGTCGAGCTTGCGGACGTGCCTGGCCTGCTGCACGCCGTGCGACTGCCAGCCCAGGTGTGACAGCACCATGTCCCCCGGCTTCAGCGACGGGTCGCGGGACTGAATGACCTCGGCCACCGTGCCGCCCTCCATGACCGCGCCGAGCTCGACCGGTGCCGCGTACGACTTGGCTTCGTTCATCCGGCCGCGCATGTAGGGATCGAGCGACAGGTAGACGGTTCGCAGGAGGACCTCGCCGTCGGCGGGCTCGGGCATCGGCACGGACTCGATCCGGAAGTTGGCGGAGGTGGGCTCGCCGTGGGGTCGCGAGGCGAGCAGTACTCGGGTGTTCTGCGTCGTGTCTGTCATCGCCACCCAGCCTACTGTCGTGAGCCACACCGTTACGGTGGGCGCCATGAGCCGCACCACGACCTTCTGGCGTTCGATCGAAGCCATCCACGACGTCGTCTACTTCGCACCTGACGCGAAGCAGCGCTACGCGACGATCGGCCTCAAGGGCTACTGGATGGGCTACATGGCGTCCCGATCCGCAGCGCTCGGGATGCCGCCCCCTGCGCTCGTGGTCGCGACCTTTCACGGCTTCGCACCGAGCATCGTCGCCCGCGCCCTGCCGGACGCATGGGGGATGGCCTCCCGCGACGACATTCTCGCCACGCGATACGACATCGCCCGTGACGCGCTGGCGCCGGCACTCGCGGACGCCGACACCGTGCGCCTGGCCAAGGAGCTGTCAGCCATCACCCGGGGCATCGACTTCGCCGGCAAACCCCTTGCCGCCGCACACTTCGAGCTGCCGGAGCCGGCTGACGACGCCGGGCTGCTGTGGCATGCCGCGACCGTGATTCGAGAGTATCGGGGCGACTGTCACGTCGCCGTGCTGACCGCTGCGGGTCTGGACGGCGCGGCGGCCAATTCCCTGGCCATCGCTGCGGGGCTGATCGGGGAGCACCAGCGCGAGCTGCGTGGGTGGACCAAGGACGACTGGGCCACCGCGACCAGCCGGCTGATGACGCGCGGCTGGGTGGAGTCCGACGGCACGATCACCGCAGCCGGAAGGGCGGCCCGCCAGCAGATCGAGGACGCCACAGACCGGGTTTGCGCAGCTGGCCTGGGCCGCGAAGCCACCGGGCGAATGATCACGATCGAGCAGCCATTGCTGGAGCTGGCCCGCGGCGTCGAGGCCTCGGGCGCGGTCGCCTTCCCGAATGCCACCGGCGTGCCTCGCCCCTAGCTGATCGTGGGCCTACCTTTGACACATGGCAAAGGCGTCCGCACCTGCCGTGGAGATCGAGGTCGGCTCCCGCGTCGTACGGGTCAGCAGCCCCGATCGGGTCTACTTTCCTGACCACGGCTGGACCAAGCTCGACCTGGTCGAGTACTACCTCGCAGTGGGCGACGGCATCGTCAACGCGTTGTTCGAGCGGCCGTGCATGCTGCACCGCTTCCCGAAGGGACTGAGCGGCGACAAGGTGCACCAGAAGCGGGTGCCCAGCGGTGCACCGCCGTGGCTGGAGACCGCGCGGGTGACGTTTCCGCGCTACGACCGAGCGGCCGACGAGCTGTGCGTGACCGAGCTCGCGGCAGTCATCTGGGCCGTGCAGATGTCGACCGTGGAGTTCCACCCGTGGAACAGCCGACGGACCGACGTCGAAAAGCCCGACGAGTGGCGCGTCGACCTGGACCCGGGACCTGCGTGCGACTTCGAGACGGTACGCCGGGTCGCCCGGATCTCCCGGGAGGTGCTCGACGGCCTGGGCGCGACCGGCTTCCCCAAGACCTCGGGTGGATCCGGGATGCACATCTACGTCCGGATAGCGGCCGAGCACGGCTTTCACGACGTGCGACGGGCCGCGCTGGCCTTCGCGCGTGAGGTGGAGCGACGGGCCCCCGATGACGTCACGACGACGTGGTGGCGCAAGGATCGCGATCCGGCCAAGCTGTTCGTCGACTACAACCAGAACGCCCGCGACCACACCATTGCAGCTGCATACTCGGTGCGCGGGCTCCCAGACGGACGGGTGTCGACACCGATTCGCTGGGACGAGGTCGACGACGTGGATCCGCACGACTTCACGATCGATACCGTGCCGGCGCGCTTCGCCGAGCTCGGCGACCTGCACGGCGGCATCGACGACGCGGTCTTCGACCTCTCACCGCTGCTGGAGTGGGCCGACCGCGACGAGCGCGAAGGCGCTGAGCCACCGGTCGACCCCGAGGACTGAGCCCAGGAATCTCTTCGTTGCGTCCCGGAGAACGCGTACTCTCAAGAGATGCTTCTGCTCAAGGATCACGGCCGGACGATGCGCGACCACCACGACGGCGCCACGATCGAACCAGGCATGTGGATCATGATGCTCTTCGGACTCCTCCTGCTGGTGCTGGTCGGCCTCGCGATCCTCTGGACCGTCAAGAACTCGATGGCGCACCCGACTGCTGCGCCCGGTGCCGTGACGCAGCACGGCGGCTCTGCCCGCGAGGTCCTCGACCTCCGGTTGGCTCGTGGCGAGGTCGACGCGCAGGAGTACGAGTCCCTTCGCGCGCTGCTGGACCGCTGACCCCGGCAGCACTCCACCTCGACGGGCCCGGCCTGCCCCGGTCAGCGTCCTGCTGAGCGCAGCGACGCGAGCTCATCGAGGATCTGGACCGAGAGTGGTCCCCGCCCAGCACCGACATCTGCGGAGTACGCCTCGATCAACGCCGCCTGGACCTGCTGGGCGGTGACCCCGGGACACTGGTCCTCCATCGACCCGATCGTCGCTGGATCCAGGTCGTACCCGATGTCGGCATACGCTGCAGTGAGCACGTCCCTGATCGAGACCGAGTCCGAGACCTGGATGATCGTGCTGAACAGCCACCCGTCGCGGGTGATCCGCTGGGCCGATCCCACGATCTTCGTCGTCCCGGCGACATTGATGCTGAACTCCCCCGGGCAGTACTCACCGGGCAGCTCGCCGATCCGCGCATCCAGACCAAATCCGGTCAGGACATCGGCGTGCAGGCGCGCGAAGCGCTCGAATCGCACCTTCAGGCCCGACGTCGGATCGGCGACCCGGACCACATGATCGATCACCACGCTCCCGCGGTGATATGCGGCCAGCTTGCCGCCCTGCGGACGAATGATCGGCACGAACCCGGCTGCGCTACAGCTGTCGGCGGCGCGATCGAATCCCGGTCTGCGGGAGTCCCGCCGGCTGAAGGCCGCCGTCGGTTCGGGGCGGTGGACACGGACGATCTCCTGCGCGCCACCCATGCCCTGCGACAGCAACAGCGGACCTAGAAGCGCATCATCGACCGGACCTCCCGGGAGCGCCAGGTCGTCGAGGATCACGATGCGATGGGAGGTCGGGCCGTCATCCGCCGATCCTCGCACGCTCGTGCACACCGTCGTGCGGGAGACTGGCATCATGACCGCCGGTGAGCGCTGGGACGAGCGCGTCCTTCCCCGTCTGATCGACGTCGTCCTCGGAGACCGCATGACCGGCGGCTGGCGGGAGGGAGTGTGCCGCGATCTCTCCGGCGAGGTGCTCGAGATCGGCTTCGGCTCGGGCACCAATCTGAGTCACTACGGCGCCGGCGTCACACGCGTCCTGGCGGTCGAACCGTCCGACCGGGCATGGGACATCGCTCGGAAGCGCATCGACGGGTTCGGCCGCCCGGTCAAGCGCATCGGCTTGGACGGAGCCCGACTGGACCTGCCCGACGCCACGGTCGATGCCGTTGTCTCGACGTGGACGATGTGCACCATCCCGGATCTCGCCGGCGCCCTGGCCGAGGCGCGTCGCGTGCTTCGTCCCGGAGGCCGTCTGCACTTCGTGGAGCACTCGCTCGCGCCGACTCATCGAGTGGCCCGCATCCAGCGATCGCTCCAACCCGTGTGGGGTCGCGCCGCGGGTGGGTGCCACCTCGATCGCGACATACCCGCACTGCTCCGGGCGGCTGGCTTCAGCACTCCGGATCTGCGGCAGCGCTACGCCTCCGCACTGTGGCCGGCTCGCCCGTTCGGATGGTTCGTGACCGGGAGCGCGCAGCCATGACGGAAGTCAGCAGTGGCGCGACCATGAAGGCCGTCGTGACAACCGGGGTCGGAGACTACGACCGACTGGTCTACACCGATGTCCCGATTCCCGTGCCGGGCCCAGGCGAGGTGCTGCTGCAGGTGTTGGCGGCCGGTGTGAACAACACCGAGATCAACACCCGACTTGGCTGGTACTCGTCCTCGTCGAGCCCGGACGGCGGCTGGGACAAGTCCACGCCCTTCCCCCTGATCCAGGGCGCCGACTGCTGCGGGCGGATCGTCCAGGTCGGTCCCGGCGGGGACGCCTCGACGATCGGAGCGCGAGTGCTGGTGCGCGCATGCATGCGAGTCGAGGGGTTCTCGTCGCCGCAGACGGTGTGGCTGGGATCAGATCTGGCCGGCGCGTTCGCGCAGCACGTCGTGGTGTCTGCCCAGGAGGCGTTTCCGGTCCAGTGCGACTGGACGGACGCCGAGCTGGCGACCGTCCCGTGCGCCTACGGCACGGCCGAGAACATGGTCCATCGCGCCGGTGTCACCGAGGACTCCCAGGTCGTGGTCACCGGGGCATCCGGCGGAGTGGGATCGGCGGTGGTGCAGCTGGCCAGGCGACGTGGTGCGCGGGTCACCGGGATCGCCGGTCTCGAGAAGCACGACCGGGTTCGCGCGCTCGGGGCCCACACGGTCATCGACCGCGATCTCGACCCCGTCGAGGTCCTGGGCGAGAGCAGCGTCGACGTGGTCATCGACAACGTGGCTGGCCCCCGCTTCGGAGCCATGCTGGATCTCCTCCGCCGGAGCGGGACGTACGTGTCATCGGGAGCCATCGGGGGGCCGCTGGTGGACCTCGACATGCGGACCTTCTACCTCAAGGATCTGACCCTTCTCGGGTGTACCGCGTGGGACGAGCCGGTGTTCCCGCACGTCATCTCCTACATCGAACGGGGAGAGATCAAGCCACTCCTGGAGAGGACCTTCCCACTGGAGCAGATCGCGACAGCCCAGCAGGAGTTCCTTCGGAAGCGCCACGTGGGAAGCTTCGCGCTGATCCCACCGACACCGCATTGATCGCGCGGTGGGTGCGCGTTGCAGGACTGGCGCGTCGTCGATCGGCCGCCGTCGTGAGGCAGATGGACAGCGCAGTGCGATCCGGGCAGGGATGATGGCAGGTATGGGAGACGACGCGCTGGACGTTGCCGCGCAGCTCGGACCCTTCTTCGTCGTGGAGTGGTGGACGCCCGATTCCGGTTGGCGCCCACTCACCGAGCTGGTCGGTCGGCCCGAGCTGCTGGGCGAGCGCGTCGGCTCGACCCGTGCCTTGCTCGCTGACCGGTCCGGCGTTCCGATCAGCGCGGTCGAAGAGCGTGCCGCAGCATCGATCCTGTTCCTCGGGCTCGCCGCCCGGCTGGTGTCGCCCGCCTTCGGGTGTGCCGCGCTGACCGGACAGGTCCCGGGCCTCGGCCTCGAGGACCTGTGGTGGAGATCCGTCACCGGGGGGCCGTGGCCGATGGCCAGATCGGGCTCCGCCAACAGCACGCCCGCCCCCGATCCCTCGCACGAGCTCCACGATCGGGTCATCGCGCCGGTCGTGGACCCGATCCTGGAGTCATTCGCCTCGACATTCGCGCTCTCGACCCAGGTGCTGTGGGGCAATGTCGCCTCGAGCCTGGCGGGGGCTCAGACGATCCTGTCTGCCGCCAGACCCGACCGGGCCGCCGCCGGAAGTCAGATCCTGGAGGGGATGCTGGCACAGGGCCCCCTGCAGGGGACTCTACGGCTGGACGCGTCGCGACCGGGGTTCGTGCGCCGCTCGTGCTGCTTGTTCTACCGGGTGCCGCGCACCGGGGTGTGCGGAGACTGCGTGCTCGATCATGTCCCGACACCCGCACCGCGCGACTCGACGGAGCCCGGCACCCGCCGCACTAGAGCTTGAGCACGCGTCCGGCCACGACCAGCAGGACGTCCTCGCACTCCTCGGCGACGCGCTGGTTGACCGTACCGAGCAGATCCCGGAAGACCCGCCCGGAACGGCGCTCGGGGACGACGCTCATGCCCACCTCGTTGGTCACCGCGATCACCGTGGCGTCGTGCGCGGCGATCGCGGCAAGCGCCGCATCGAGACGCTCGAACAGCACGGGCTCCCAGTCCTCGCGAACCGAGTCCCACCCGTCGAGCTCGTCGATGGTCGTGGCGACCCATGTGCCCAGGCAGTCGACCAGGACCGCGCCATCCGCATCCTTGATCGCGGTGGCCAGGTCGGTCGTCTCGACAGTGATCCAGTGCGCGGGCCGGCGGGCCTGGTGGATGGCGATCCGGGCGGCCCATTCCGGGTCATTGTCGACGTCGGCGGCCGGGCCGGGCGCGACGTAGGTGACTCGCGGCTCGGCCAGCAGCAGCGACTCGGCGTGGAACGACTTGCCCGAGCGCACACCGCCCGTGATCAGGACCTTCATCGCACCTCGTTAGTGTCGGTCCCATCGTACCGACCAGATCGCCGGTCCAGAAGTTCCAGTTCACGCACCGCCAACCGGGCGCTCGCCACTCAGGATCGGCGCGAGCCGTTGAGCCACGGCTGCAGCAGCCGGGTGATCCACGGCAGAGCGAGATAGGTCATGACCGGAGTCATGACGCCGACCGTCGCCAGCACCCGTAGCGGCAGCCACCAGTCGGCCGCGAGATCCTTCGCGGCGTAGTTCGCTGCGACGCTCAGCGGGAAGAACACCAGGAAGATCGCACACATCTGCTTCCATCGCGGTGGCGCCGGTGCCGGGGCGCGGAGGTCCTGCACATCCACGCTGGTCGGTTCGTCGAACCAGCCCTCGATGCCGGTGCGGTGCTCGCGTGAGGACTCGTCGACCAAGCCCTGGGCCGAGTCCAGCCACCATCGCCGCTGCGACGACAGCTCCCACGTCTCCAGAGCGTCTTGCGAGGCGAAGCGGTAGAGCATGTGCCACTCGGTCGACGCCGCTTGCGGGCGCACCCAGCCGGATCCGAGGAAACCCTCGAACCGTTCGGCGAGCTCGGTGCCGGCGCGCAGCCAGGCCAGCATCTGGTCCGCCTGAGACGGATCAACCTGTCGAGTGATCGAGACGGTGACGGGTCCGGTCATGGATCCAGCGTAGGGCCGACCGGCTGAGCCGCGATCGGGCCGTACCGGGCCCGCCGCGCGGCTCGGCGCAGGGTGGCCAGGACAGCCGGACCAAGCAGGACGATCGCGATCGAGTTGGTGATCGCACGGCCCGTGTCCCAGCCTCCGGTGGACGTCAGCAGCGTGTAGATGCCGAACCGGTGCAGGTTCTCCAGCACCGAGTCGCCCGGCACGTACGACAAGGATCCCTCGTGCCCTGGCACGGCGATGCCCGCAACGAACGGCCACGACGACATGTTCATCAGCGCGCCGAACAGGTAGGCGCACACGATCCCGTAGCCGACCAGCATCGCGATCTCGGCGCGTCCGGTCACCCGACGCGGCAGCAGTCCGGCACCCAGCCCGATCCACGCCGATGCCATCATCTGGAACGGCAGCCACGGGCCCACCCCGGATGTCAGCAGCGCAGACGCGAACAGCGAGGTGCAGCCGAGCAGATAACCGAAGCCGGGGCCGAACACCCGCCCGCTCAGGATCAGCATGAAGAACACGACCTCGATCCCGGCCGTGCCGGCGCCCAGGCTGCGCAGCGCCGCGTTGATCGCGGTCAGGACACCGAGCATGGCCAGGGCCTTGGAGTCGATGCCGTTCTCGGACATCTCGGCCACGACCACCAGCACGACCAGCGGCAGCAGGGCCAGCAGGATGAACGGGGGGTCGACGCGCACGGTCCCCTCGGGCACCCGGACGAGCAACGGCCACAAGAACATCGCCAGACCGAGCAGTGACGCGACCGTCAGGACGGCGACCGAACGGGGACCGAGCGTCCTCATGAGCGGTCACCCGACGCAATGGCCCGCGCGACCTGGTCGACGGTCAGCCACGGCGCGCCGAGGACCTTGGCGACTTGCGGCGCAAATGACGGCGACTCCGCCAGAACGTCTGCCACCGGCCCCGACGAGACAACTTCCCCATCGGCCAGCACGGCGACCCGATCGGCGACCTCGGCCACGAACTCGACGTCATGCGTCGCGAGCACCACGGCGCGTCCCTCGTCGGTCAGCGTGCGCACGATGGCAGCCAGCTGGTGCTTGCCGGCGTAGTCGAGCCCACGAGTCGGCTCGTCGAGCGCGATGATCTGGGGCCGGGAGGTCAGCACGATCGCCAGCACCAGCGCGAGCCGCTGGCCTTCGGACAGGTCGCGCGGGTGGCGGTCATCGGGCAGCCCGGGTGCGAGTCGATCGAGCCACGCCCGGCAGGCGCCGCTCTCGGAGCTCGCCTGCCGGTCAGCGGCATCGCACTCGGCCTCGACGGTTTCGAGATAGAGCAGGTCGGAGGCCGTCTGCGGCACGAGCCCGACGAGTGCTCGAGCCGTGGCTGACTTCCCAGCGGCTGGATCGATTCCGTCCACCTGCACCGAACCGGCGGTCCGCCGACCTGACCCCTGCAGAGCCCACAGCAGCGACGACTTGCCCGAACCGTTGCGTCCCATCAGCGCCAGTACCTGGCCCGACCTCAGCTGCAGGTCCACCTCGCGCACCGCGACCGTCGACCCGTACCGGACCGTGACGCCTGACGCGTCGAGCAGGATCCTGCCGGAGTCGCGAGCGACCGGGACGGGCGTGACGAGGTCACCGAGACCGCGGGCCAGGCGCCGTGCCTCACGCACCGAGAGCGGCAGCGGGTCCCACCCGGCCAGCCGGCCGAGATGGATCAGCGGCGGGGCGACCGGGGCATCGACCAGCACCTCCTGCGGAGCGCCACCGCGGACTCGTCCATCCTCGATCACGACGAGCCGGTCAGCGAAGGGGATGACCCGTTCCATCCGGTGCTCGGCCACGACGACCGTCACGCCGAGATCGTCGACCAGACGGGCCAGAGTCGCCAGCACGTCCTCGGCCGCGGTCGGGTCCAGGGCTGACGTCGGCTCGTCCAGCACCAGGATCTTGGGGTGCATCGTCAACACGGCACCGATCGCGACGCGCTGCTGCTGACCGCCGGAAAGTGTGCGCAGCGCACGGGAACGCAGATCGGCGATCCCCAACAGATCCAAGGTCTCCTCGACACGGCGGCGCATGGTGCCGGAATCCAGGCCCAGCTGCTCCATGCCGTAGGCGAGCTCGTCCTCCGCAACCTCCGTGACAAAGCCAGCCAGCGGATCCTGGCCCACGTAGCCGACCAGGTCGGCGAGATCGCGTGGTGCACGGTCGCGAATGCTCCGACCGTCGACCAGCACGTCGCCTGCGAGGGTTCCGCCGGTGAAGTGCGGCGTCAGGCCGTTGATCGTGCCGAGCAGGGTCGACTTGCCCGAACCGGTCCGGCCGGCCACCAGCACCAGCTCGCCCTCCTCGATCGCGAGGTCGACGTCACGCAGCACCGGTGCGGCGGCACCGTCGTGGGTGAAGGAGAGGTGACGCAGCTCGATCACGGCGCACCTCGCTCGGAGAGCTCTGCAAATGCGGCATCGAGGGCCGGCGGCGGGGTCAGGAAGGCTGGGGCAGTCGCAGCGACGATCGCAAGCAGAACCGGGATCGAGAGGCCGGGCAGCACCTCCAGGGCCGGGTATGCCACGGCGGCACCCGCCGTCAGCACCAGCGCCGCGGCGGCGATGCCGCAAGCCATCGTGAGCAGCTCGGCGGCGCGCCACGGGTCGGGTCGGTAGCGGGTCCGCTGCACCCGTCGGCCCGCCGAAGCCAGACCGGCGGCCGCGACGAGCACGCCCCCCACCAAGAATGGCAGGGCCAGCCAGCGCGGCGCAGTGCGGTCAAGCAACGCGTAGACCCCCACGCACAGGCCCACGAGGCCACTGATCATCAGCAGCCCGGTGACGCGGCGCTCGGCTTTCGAGGCCGTGCCGGCGCGCCCGTAGCCGCGGGCATCCATGCCGGCGGCGAGTGACATCGAGCGGTCGAGTGCGTCCTCCATCACGGGAACCACGATGCGTCGCAGCGCCCCGATCCCGCGACCCGGGTCGCCTCGCAACGCACGCGCTCGGCGCACCCGACCAATGCTCTCGGCCAGCTGGGGGAACACCGACAACGCGACGACGATGGCCGTCCCCAGCTCGTACAGCGCGGGCGGGAGGCTGGCGAGGAGTCGCCGCGGGTTGGCCAGCGTGTTGGCCGCGCCGACACACAGAATGATCGCGGCAAGCCTCAGTCCGTCGTAGAGACCGCCCAGCAGGTCGGTTCGCGTGACCGGCCCCAACAGCTGGATGCCAGCGGCAAAGTCGGGCAGCGGAATCTGCGGCAGGGAGAACAGGACGACGTCGTCATCGACGCCACCGAACACGATGCGGAACACCACGCGGATCGCGATGATGAGCAGCGCCAGATACACGTAGAGCCGGAACGACAGGGCCCACGGCGCCTCCGTGCGCCGAGCGAGCACCACCGACGCCGCCGCGAGCACGATCAGCACCAGAACGAACGGATTGGTCGTGGCGGACGCCGCGGTCGCCAGGCCCAGGGCCCAGATCCACCAGGCCCCGGGATGCAGGTCCCGCGGCGTCACTGCCTCACGACCGTCGTGCTCGCCGTTGCCAGATCGTGACGCCCATGCCGATCAGCAGCAGCAGCGCCAGCAGGATGCCCACCCACAACGTCGACGTCGGTGAGTCGTCGGACCGCTGCGCGGCACGCTGCAGCGCCTCTTCGCGCGCCCCGGCCGCTGCCGTGGCTGACGCAGACGCACTCGGCGCAGGCGAGGCTGAAGACCCCTTCGACTTGGCGGACGCCGCAGCGCGAGCGGAGGCCGACGGCGAGGGCGCAGCACTCGTGGGCGTCGCTGCCTTCGGCTTCGGTGCCGGGGCCGGGGCCGACGGCGCCGTGTACGGCCTCACACCGGGGTACGTGCGGGAGTTCGAGCTCTGGAACGCGAAGGCCACCCACCCTCCGGTCGGCACGTTCAGGGATCCGACGCCGACGCTGCTGTAGCTCCACGTGCCGGACTTGCCGTCCGACCAGAACAGCGCCCAGTAGGCGTCCGACGGCGAGGCGTTGACGCACGGATCGCTGGCAGGAGCGCCGTCGACACGGCAGACGAAACCGGGCTGGCGGCTGGCGTACTTCAGCGAGTGACCACCAGCGGCGAAGTTCGACGATGCGGGTCCGCCGCCATTGCCGTCGCAGGAGACCGAGGAGTTGACGACCACGGTGACACCGGTGCCGGAGGGGCAGGCGGCCGCGAAGGCCACCCCGCTCGACACGACCGTGCCGCCCGTTGCCCCCACGAGG
>NZ_JBAVDI010000029.1:0-8313 GCF_049587115.1 Aeromicrobium sp. | reverse complement strand
ACCCGACACTGTCGGGTCCCCCGCAAAACTTGGGGAAGTGCGGGGCTCTCGCCCTGCGGGTGAATCAGGCCTTGCCGAGGATCCGGTTCAGCTTCGTGCCACAGACCGGGCAGATGCCCTTGGCCATACGCGTGCCCTTGTCACTGACATGGACCTCGCCGGACGTCTCGCGCTTTTCCTTGCACTTGACGCAGTAGAACTCGCCACTCCATGTTTCCGACATTGCGGCCTCCTTGACGATGTGGTGCGAATCACGTTCAGCGTACGCGTGACGAGGCGATTTACCGCTCAGGCGGGCACTTTCCGTCCCGGCGAGTCGCCGCGGGGTCAACGTCAGATTTCGACCCACCGATCGCGGTTCACGCCACCGCGCGCGGCACAGGTTAGGGGTCGCCGAGTTTGCGTGCAACCGGTTTGCCAAACTGTTGTCCACGCCTGTGGATAAAGTTGGGGATAGGTTGTGGGGAACGCCGTGATCCCATGTGGACGGCATGTGGATGAAGCAGTGGATAACGAGTGGCTGCGGATTCGGATCCACCACCCGCTCAGGGTCTGACCAGCCGCGACGTCTGCCGGGGTCTGTGGATGCAGAATTGGTCGGGCCCGGACGGTAGGTTGCTCGGGTGAGTACGTACCAGCACATCGCAGATGAGGATGCAAACGCGTGAGCGAGGTCGAGATCCGACGCAGCGCCCGACGCAGACGCACGGTTCGCGCCTATCGGGAGGGCAACAAGACGATCGTGCTGATGCCGGCGAATCTGTCCAAGGACGATGAGGAGCTGCACGTTCGGAGTCTGGTCGAGCGGCTCGACCGCCGTGAGCAGAGAGCTCGACCCAGCGACGAAGGTCTTCAGGTGCGGGCGGCCGAGCTGTCGCGCGTGTGGCTCGACGGTCGGGCGGTACCCCGATCGGTGCGCTGGGTCTCCAACCAGAACAGCCGCTGGGGCTCGTGCACCAGCACCGATCGAAGCATCCGTTTGTCCGACCGACTCAAGGGGATGCCCGAGTGGGTCATCGACTACGTGCTGCTGCACGAGCTCGCGCATCTGATCGAGCCCAACCACAGTCGCCGCTTCTGGGCGCTCGTGGAGGCCTATCCGCACACCGCGAAGGCTAAGGGTTTTCTCGAAGGCGTGTCCTGGCAGCAGCGATGAGCTCGCGCACCGACTGATCGGTGCCATCGGGCAGGTCG
Organism: Aeromicrobium sp.; assembly: GCF_049587115.1. Lineage (GTDB taxonomy): Bacteria > Actinomycetota > Actinomycetes > Propionibacteriales > Nocardioidaceae > Aeromicrobium. The sequence goes on along the minus strand of NZ_JBAVDI010000029.1, from coordinate 7,119 downwards.
TCGACGCCGAACCAGGCCAGGTCGTCGGACTCCTCGCTCATGACGTGCTGCGCGTCCGGGGGTGCGACAGCGACGAACTGGACGTCGAGGTGGTGCGAGGGGCGGATCGGTCCGCAGGAGGGCACTTCGTGTCGCGACAGCAGGACGGGGAAAGGGTCGATCGCCAGGTCCGCGATACCGCCCTCCTCCCGGGCCTCGCGCAACGCCGCGCCAGCAAGCGTTGCATCATCGGGTTCACAGTGGCCGCCGGTCTGGAGCCAGCGCTTGATGATGCGGTGCAGCGTGAGCAGCACGCGGCTGTGGTCGGCCGAGAAGATGATCGCGCTGGCTGTCAGGTGGTCGGGATGGCACTCCCGACTCATGGCGTCGGGGTACCGGGACATGTGCTCCAGATAGACCCGGCGGAGGCGGTCCTGCTCGTCGTCAAGAGGAGCCCACGCGGTCAGCACCTCGCGGGTGTCGTCGAGCAGTCTCACTCGCTGCGGTCCGGCCCGCGCTCGTCAGTCGGGCCGTCGCCGCGCTCGGCGTCGTGGTCGAGCAGCTCACCGAGTGCCGTGTCGAAGTCGTCATCGCTCTGGGTGCGATTCTCGCCCTGCGCGAAGCCGAGCGGGTCTTCGAGGTCCGCTATGGATGGCATCAGGTCGGGGTGGCTCCAGACAGCGTCGCGGGCATCAATGCCCTGCCGATCGCGCATCGCCGCCCACAGCGACGTCGCCTCGCGCAGCTTGCGCGGCCGCAGCTCGAGTCCGACCAGCGAGGCGAAGGTCTGCTCGGCCGGTCCTCCTGCAGCCCGGCGACGGCGCATCGCCTCGGCCAGCGGGGCAGCCGCGGGCATCCGGTCCTTGGTCGCCTCGGCGACGACCTCGTCGACCCATCCCTCGATGAATGCCAGCAGGGTTTCGAGCCGGTCCAGAGCCTTCTGCTGCTGTGGTGTGCGCTCGGGCTCGAACAGACCACCGGCGAGCGCTTCCTGGATCTGTTCGGGTCGCGACGGGTCGAGGCCCCGCAGCTGCGACTCGATCGCAGACACGTCGATGCTGGTGCCGCGTCCGAACTCCTCGATTGCACCGATCAGCGCGGGACGAAGCCAGGTCGCGTGGTGGAACAGTCGATGGTGCGCGCACTCCCGGAGCACGATGTAGAGCAGGACATCCGAGGCCGGGTGCTCCAGACCTTCGCCAAAGGCCTCGACTCCGGCGGGAATCACCGCGGCGACCCGTTCGGTGCCGAGGGGGATGCCGATGTCGGTCGACGAGACGACCTCGCCGGCGAGGCCTCCGAGTGCCTGCCCGACCTGCTGGCCGAACATCGCCCCACCGGCCTGGCTGAGCATGCCCATCAGCGGTCCGGCCATCGACTTGGCCTCCTCGGGGAGCGCTTCGCTCATGGCCCCGACCACGTGCTGGGCGATCGGTTCGACGAGCTGTTGCCACGTGTCAGACGTTGCTTCGATCCACTGGGCGCGGCTCCACGCCGTCGCGGTCGTGGCTCCGGCGGGGATCCCGGTGACGGAGTCGAGCCAGGTCTCGGCGAGGCGGACGGCGTCATCGACCGCACCTTGTTGCGCGGAGTTGGGGGAGGGGTCGGGGCCAGCGGCCGCGAGGGCATGGCGGGCGACTTCCTTGGCCAGATCGAAGTTGACGCTGCCTTCGTGCGGCGCGAACATCTTCTGCATCTGGCCCATGATCTGGCTCATGTCCATCTGCCCACCTGAGAACGCTCCGAACAGCTGCTCCATGGGCGTGCCCTTGAAGGGGTTCTCCGGCTCTTCATTCTCGTTGTCGGACATGTGTCAACAGTACCGAGTGAGTCCCTCGAACCCACGTTCCTGCTGTTCGCCCTACGATGAATCAACCATGAGTGAAGTACGTCTGCTGGACATCCGCGACGCCCCGCTGAGCCTCGACGAGGTGTACGCCGCTGTGACCGATCCATCTGCCGGGGGCATCTGCGTCTTCGTCGGAACGGTGCGTGATCACGACGAGGGCCATGACGTCGCAGCGTTGGGTTACTCCTCCCATCCGACAGCGCATGACCGCCTGCGGGACGTGGCCGAGCGCATCGCCACGGAGTGCGATGTCGTAGCCCTGGCGGGGGTGCATCGGGTCGGAGAGCTGGTGGTCGGCGACCTCGCAGTTGTCGTCGCGGCCTCCGCCGCGCACCGGGCCGACGCCTTCGAGGCGTGTCGGCGACTGATCGACGAGCTCAAGACAGACGTTCCGGTCTGGAAGCACCAGACCTACAGCTCGGGCGATGCCGCGTGGGTGGACCCGACCGCGGTTGCTGGCACTGACTAGGCTCTCGGTGTGTCCGACCCGTCCAAGCTGAGCACGCGCTACACGACCATGGTCGTGGCGGCGTTGTCGCTGATCGTGCTGACCAGCTTGGCTTCGATCCTTCCCGTGCCCTACGTGACGCTGAAGCCCGGGCCGGCATTCGACACGCTTGGCGAGTTCGACGGCAAACCGACCTTCACGTTCGGCAAGGACGTCACGACGTATCCGACGACTGGCTCGCTCGACTTCACGACGGTCTCCGTCACCCGGCCCGGCGGGCACCTCTCGCTGGCCGCTGCCATCGCGGCCTACTTGGACGGTGACAACGCGGTCGTACCGAAGTCGCTGGTCTACCCCGACGACCAGTCCGCCCGCCAGTCGAATGCGGACTCGGCTGCCGAGCTGACCAGCTCCAAGGATTCTTCGCGGGTCGCGGCGCTGCGCGCGGCCGGCTACACCGTGTCGAGCCGGGTGGCGGTGACCGGGCTGGTCAAGGGCGGCGCCTCCGAGAAGCTCCTGAAGGTCGGCGACGTCGTGACCAAGATCGACGGCGCCGCGGTCAGCACCCCGGACCAGACGGTCAAGGCGGTCGGGGCCCGCGAGCCCGGCGAGACCATCGACGTGACCGTCGAGCGCAAGGGTGGGACGAAGGTCGTGCCGATCAAGAGCCGTCCGGACCAGGACGACCCGACGATCCCGCGGATCGGCATCACTCTGGGGGAGAAGTACCGTTACCCGATCGCCATCACCAACAACGTCGGCAGCCAGATCGGCGGACCCAGTGCCGGCACGATGTTCGCTCTGGCGATCTACGACAATCTCACTCCCGGCGCACTGACCGGGGGAAAGCGGATCGCCGGCACGGGCGAGATGGGGGTCGACGGGACGGTCGGGCCAATCGGCGGCGTACGCCAGAAGATGGCCGGCGCCTCCGCCGCCGGCGCCACGATCTTCCTGGTCCCTGCCGCCAACTGTTCCGAGGCCACCAGTGGCGACGACAACGGACTGATGCTGGTCAAGATCACGAAGCTCGACGATGCGATCTCCTCGCTCGAGTCCCTCGCGAAGGACCCGAAGGCGACGGTGCCCACATGCAGCTGATGCCGGACTCGCCCCTGCGCCGAGTTGCGCTCGAGGTCGAGGCGCACGTTGCGGCCGAGGGCTGGGACCAGCCGCCGCGCCTGTTCGCCCTGGTGTCGACCGCCGATCTGATTGCACGGGAGCCAGCCTTGGCCGATCAGTTGTCGGCCGAGCCGGACAGCATCACGCCGGTCGAGCAGGAGCTGTCGAGCGAGCGCGAGCTGGAGGACCTGCTCACCGAGATCGAGTGGCCCGACGCGGTGGCTGGTTGTGCCGCGGTCGTCGAACGCATCATGCTGCCCCCGGATGCGGAGGAGTCGCTGCCGGAGGATCCAGACGAGCTGCTGGCAGCTGTCGCCGCACACCCGGATCGCCGTGAGGTCCGCCTGGTCGCCGCCGTGACCCGAGACGGCCGCGCCCACAGCACCGTACGTGCCAGAGAACCCGCCGATGCCGAGCTGCTGGAAGGCCCCGATCTCGTCCCCGGACTGATCGAACACCTTCGCCGCACTCTGGCATAGAGTCTTGTCACCCCGTCAACAGGAGCCACGTGAGCGACATCTTCGGAACACCCCGCCCCAGTCGACCGCCCCGCGAGGGGCCTGATCGTCGACAGCGGGTCATCGTCCCCACGCTGGTCACACTGGCGCTGCTGCTGTTCCTGGGCTCGATCTTCACCAGCGTTTGGACCGACCGGTTGTGGTTCAAGTCGGTCGGCTACTCCGACGTGTTCCGCAGTGTGCTGTTCACCCGCGTCTCGCTGTTCCTGGTGCTCGGCCTGCTCTTCGGCCTGTTCGTGGTTGGCAACCTGTTCATCGCGTTCCGCACCCGCCCGGATGCCGCTCCGATGCGCCGTGATGATCCGGCCTACCGGTATCGCCTCGCCCTCACCCCGTTGCTGCGTCCCATCGCGATCGGGCTGGGCCTGGTGCTCAGCGGCTTCGCCGGGTCGGTCGCGGCGGCGCACTGGGACACCTACAAGATGTGGCGCAACAGCACGCCGTTCGGGACCAAGGATCCGCAGTTCGGCAAGGACGTCAGCTACTACGTGTTCGAGTACCCGTGGTGGCGTTTCCTCACCTCGTACTCCTTCGCGCTGATCGTCATCACGGTGCTGGCAGTGGTGTTCGTCAACTACGTCTACGGCGGCATCCGCATCGCCGGTCGTGGCCCCAAGCTGACCCGGGCCGCGCAGGTGCACCTCTCGGTGCTCGTGGGACTGGCCGTGCTGCTGAAGGCCGTGTCGTACTATCTCGACCGGTTCGGCCTGATGATCGGCTCCGGCGGTCTGGTCGACGGCGTGACCTACACCGACGCCAACGCGCGCATCCCCAGCAAGAACATCCTGATCGGCGTCGCAATCGTCTGCGCGTTGTTGTTCTTCGCGGCAATCTTCATTCGTTCGTGGGCGCTACCGGCGATGGGCCTGGGCCTGCTCGCGCTGAGCTCAATTTTGATCGGCGCCATCTGGCCCGCGGTCATGCAGGGATTCCAGGTCAAGCCGTCCGAGCCGGACAAGGAGGGTCCGTACATCGCCAAGAACATCGAGGCGACCCGCAAGGCGTACGGGGTCAACGACGTCAAGGTGGAGTCCTATTCGGCGAAGACGTCACTGACTCCGGCAGAGCTTGCTTCTTCGGCGGAGTCGCGGGTCAGCACCCGACTGCTGGATCCGACGCTGATCTCGGACGCGTTCGAGCAGCTCCAGCAGGTGCGCGGCTACTACGCCGTGCCTCCGACACTGGACGTCGACCGCTACAAGCTCGGCGACGAGGACCAGCCGCAGGACACCATCATCGCGGCGCGCGAGATCAACCTCTCCGGTCTCCAGTCGAGCCAGCGCAACTGGGCGAACGACCACACTGTCTACACCCACGGCTACGGCGTCATCGCGGCTCGCGGCAATCAGCGTGGCCCCAATGGCGAGCCGGTCTTCGTGGCTCGGGACATCCCGCCGGTCGGCGAGATCAAGACCACGACGCCGCCGCGCATCTACTTTGGTGAGCAGTCCCCGTCGTACTCGATCGTTGGCCGGCCGAAGGGCCAGGCTCCGATCGAGGTCGACATTCCGCGCGGCGGGGCCTCGAACGACAAGTCCGGCGAGGACAACGCCACTCAGAACACGTATGACGGCAAGGGTGGTGTGCCGGTCGGCAACCTGTTCAACAAGGCGCTGTTCGCATTCAAGTTCGCCGAGCCCAACATCGTGCTGTCCAACCGGGTCAACTCCGAGTCGAAGATCCTGTACGACCGCGAGCCGCGGGACCGGGTCAAGAAGGTCGCCCCATGGCTGACTGTCGACGGCGACACCTACCCGGCGGTCGTCGACGGCCGAGTGGTCTGGGTGGTCGATGGTTACACGACCAGCAACTCCTACCCGTACTCGTACCACCGCTCGCTGCGTGACGCGACGGCCGACACCTTGACCGACGGTCAGTCGCAAGCGGCTCTGCCGACAGATCAGGTGAACTACCTGCGCAACTCGGTGAAGGCTGTGGTCGATGCGTATGACGGCAGCGTCAAGCTCTATCAGTGGGACACCAAGGATCCGGTGCTGAAGACGTGGATGAAGGTCTTCCCCAACGTCGTCGAGCCGAAGGCCAAGATCAGCAACGCCCTGCTTGAGCACCTCCGCTACCCGGTCGACCTGTTCAAGGTGCAGCGCGACGTGCTGCAGCGCTATCACGTGACCGACGCCCAGACGTTCTACGAGGACGGCGAGCGCTGGAAGGTGCCCGAGGATCCGACCGCGCCGACCGGGTCGAATGCCCTGCAGCCGCCGTACTACTTGTCGACGGCGCGTCCGGGCGAGGATGTGCCGAAGTTCTCGGTCACCAGCGTCTACCTGCCCAACAGCAGGCAGAACCTGGCGGCGTTCGTCTCGGTCAACTCCGAGGCCACTGACACTGCGAACTACGGCAAGATGCAGATCCTGCAGCTGCCGAGCGAGACGCAGATCTCCGGCCCGAGCCAGATCGCGAACGACTTCCAGACAGACAAGGGAGTGTCGCAGGCCTTGCTGCAGTACCAGCAGTCCAAGACCGCGACGATCCTGTACGGCAACCTGCTGACGCTTCCCGTCGGCAACGGTCTGCTCTATGTCCAGCCGGTCTACATCAAGCGAAGTGCGATCGAGGGCTCCTACCCGGTGCTGCAGTTCGTCATCGCCTCGTTCGGCAAGGATGTCGGGTTCGGACAGACGCTCGACGAGGCGCTTCGGGTCGCGCTCGGGTTGAAGGCCGGATCGGTTCCGACCGACTCACCGACCACTCCGAAGACGGGTGGGGACACGCCCGCCGCGAAAACCGCTTCGGCGCTGCTCGACGACGCCACGGGCTACTACGAGGATGCGCAGGCTGCGCTCAAGAAGGGCGACCTGTCGACCTATCAGCGGCGGATCAACCAGATGGCCGATGCGATCGCCGCCGCCCAGCGGGCTGTGAGTGCGGAGAACTCGGCCGCCAAGAAGTAAGCAGCGACGGTCTGCCCCTCGGCAGGCGCCACCCGGATACGGAAATTTTCGTGTCCGGGCGGCGTTGGGCCTGGCAGGACAGGAGCTGGACCCCCGGATTTGATCCCAGGAGCATGAGACCGTAAAGTAAGGCGAAGCGACGCGGGGTGGAGCAGCTCGGTAGCTCGCTGGGCTCATAACCCAGAGGTCACAGGTTCAAATCCTGTCCCCGCTACCAAAAGTAATTCGTTAGAACCACGGTCCTTTGAGGGCCGTGGTTCTTTCTTTTCCCATGACAGGTGACCTCTGGGC
>NZ_JBAVDI010000028.1:0-8356 GCF_049587115.1 Aeromicrobium sp. | reverse complement strand
GCCTAGCCGCATGGAACCCACACCCCTCGAACCCGTCGACGAGACCTGGGAACGCGCCCTCGTTGTCGTGGCGCATCCAGATGACATCGAGTTCGGCGCTGCAGCCGCCATCGCCCGATGGACCGATCAGGGCAAGACGATCGTCTACTGCATGGTGACCAGTGGTGAGGCCGGTATTGACAGCATCCAGCCCGCGGATTGCCGCGAGATCCGTATCGGCGAACAGATCGCTTCAGGACGGATCGTCGGCGTTGAGCAGGTCGATTTCCTCGGGCTTCCGGACGGGACACTCGAGTACGGCGTGCCGCTTCGCCGCGCCATCACCGGGGCGGTGCGTGAACACCAACCAGACATCATCATCACGAACAACTTCCGCGAAAACTGGGGCGGTTCAATGCCCAACCAGCCCGACCACATGGCTGTCGGCCGTGCGGCGCTCAACAGTGCGGGCGACGCGGGCAACCGGTGGATCTATCCAGAACAGCTCGCGAACGGTCTCGAGCAGTGGGGCGGCGTCAAGCAGGTGTGGGCTGCCGGCTCACCTGACAGCCAGCATGGCGTCGACACGACCGACACGTTCGACCGCGGAGTCGAGTCGCTGCGGGCCCACCAGGCGTACATCGACGGACTGGGCTGGGAGGACTTCGATCCGGCTGAATTCCTCGCGGGGATGTCTCGACCGACCGGCACACGGCTCGGCGTCACCCACGCCGCTGCATTCGAAGTCTTCTCGCTCGTGTGGGGTGAGTGAAACCCGACCCTCGCCCAGCCGGACGAGCCTTGCGAACACCAATTCGTCCAGGCCGCAGGTAGCCGAGGTCACGAGCCATTGACTGTTGTCGCGAGAGCCCACGCGGCCTCAAAAGTCCCGGCTACCGAGCCAAGACAGCAAAACCCCCGCCGAGGCGGGGGTTACTGCTCCCCCACTTGGACTCGAACCAAGAACCCTCCGATTAACAGTCGAATGCTCTGCCAATTGAGCTATGGGGGACCGGCTCCTCACTGCGGAGGAGCACGGTCGACAACTTTAGCAAGCCGGGCCCGGAGTTGTCGCATCGCCTTGCCCTCGCGGGTACGTACCTGCGCGACGCTCAGACCCAGTCGGTCGGCGACCACGTGTCGCGGCAACGGTGACCCTGCGGGTTCGGACAGGCCGAACCGGGCACGCAGCACGTCGGCGAGCTCCGCCGGCATTCCGTCGAGCAGTCCCCGGTCATCACCGTCCGGGACCTCCGTAGGGCGATCGTGGTCCTGCAACGACAGCTCGTTCCTCCGGTCGACCGTCATCGCGGCACCGATCCAGTGCCACGCATAGGTCGCCAGACGGGCCCCGCGATCCGGATCGAAGCGATCGATCGCGCGGATCAGGCCTATCGCGCCGGACTGCACGGCATCCCGCAAGTCCTCGCCCTGCAGGCCACGCTGCCTGGCTCTCAACGCCACTGCGCGCATGCCCGAGGTGATGAGAGCTTCGCGGGCGTGGTGGTCGCCATGGTGTGCCAGTCGGGCAAGGGCGCGCTCCTGAGCAGGCTCCATGGGCGGCAGGGCGAGCAGGTCACGCACAAATCGGTCCATCACCCCACGCTCGGCGGATGGAGGACCTCCCGCTGTCAGCGCCGCCGCGCCTGTGGACCGATTCGACCTCGAGATCAGCTGGGGACGTCGCCGCCCAACGAGCGGTCACGCAACGAGCGGAACTGCTGCTCGAGAGCGATGAGCTCACCGAACATGCGGTTGTATGCCTCGGCCTGCTCGATCGGGTTGGTGCGCTGAAGCTTGGACTTCAGATCGGCCAGCTGACGGCCGCAGGTCAGCAGCTGGAGCCGAACGATGACCGAGGTCACCACGGCCTCGGTGTTGTTCTCACGCGCGCGCATGGGCTCGACCGCCGCGATCGACAGCACCCTCTTGGCATCAGGGCTGTCGACCGAGTCGGACAGTCTCGGCAGCCAATTCGAATCGGGGCCCGTCGGCCAGGTCATGTCCTGGATGTGCGTCCATAGCTGCTTGGACACCGGGTGGGTGAAATCGTTGTCGTCGAGGTCGTCGGCATGCCGGCCCGCGAGGTGCGGATGCTGCACGATCGCCTTGAGCGCCTCCCGCTCATCGGCGAACTGCGGCAGCCCGAAGTTGACCGCCGGACTTGGCAGGTCGTCCGGCGGAGCGTCGATCGTCACCGTTGCCGTCGCGGGAGCCCCCTTGGGCGAAGCCGCCGCACGACGGCGATGCTCCGCGCGGACCTGCTCGATGTCGGTGCCGACCCGCCCGGCAATCTCGCGGAGCAGCGCGTCCACCTTGGACTTGTCGCGGATCGCCGAGCTCAGCGAGACGGCCTCGCGCACCGCGTCGACTCGTTGATCGCCGCGGTCGAGGTCGTACTTGCCGAGCATGTTGTCGAGGACGAACCGGTACAGCGGAATTCGGGACGCGACGAGCTCGCGAACCGCGGCGTCGCCGTCGGCCAGCCTGAGATCGCACGGGTCCATGCCGCGCGGCTCGACCGCGACGTAGGTCTGGGCGACGAACTGCTGGTCACCGCCAAAGGTCTTGAGCGCGGCACGCTGACCGGCCTCGTCACCATCGAACGTGAAGATGACCTCACCGTGGAAAGCGTCATGATCGAGCATCAGCCGCCGCAGCACGCGGGCATGATCCTCTCCGAATGCCGTGCCGGAGGTCGCGATCGCAGTCGTCACGCCTGCCTCGTGGCACGCCATGACGTCGGTGTAGCCCTCGACGATGACCGCCTGGCTCGAGGACGAGATCGAACGCCGAGCCAGGTCGAGCCCGTAGAGGACCTGGCTCTTCTTGTAGATCGGCGTCTCGGCCGTGTTGAGGTACTTGGCCTCGATGCGGTCGTCGTCGAACATGCGTCGGGCACCAAAACCCACGACGTCTCCAGTCATCTCCCGGATCGGCCAGAGAACGCGGCCGCGGAATTTGTCGTAGAGACCGCGCGAGCCGCTTGCGGCCAGGCCGCCGACCGTCAGCTCCTCGTCGGTGAACCCCTTGGCCTTGAGGTGCGCCACGAGCGCCTCTCCCCCGCGGGGCGCGAAACCCATGCCGAACTTCTCAGCGGCTGCCTGATCGAACCCACGGTCCTGGACGAACTGGCGGCCGACCTGGGCGTCGGGCGACGACTGCAGGGTCGTGGCGTAGAACACGCCTGCCTCACGGTGCGCCTCGAGCAGTCGCTGACGCTGCTGCGGATCGCGTCGTGGGCCGGCATTGCCCCCCTCCTCGTAGTGCAAGGTGATGCCGACCTTGACCGCCAGGCGTTCGACCGCTTCGACGAACGACAGTCCTTCGATCTCCATGAGGAACTTGTAGACGTCTCCCGAGGCCCCACAGCCGAAGCAGTGATAGAAGCCCTGCACGGGACGCACGTTGAACGACGGCGACTTCTCGTCGTGGAAGGGGCACAAGCCCTTGCGCGCTCCACCCCCGGCGTTGCGCAGCGTGACGTACTGCTCGACGACCTCGTCAATCCGGGCTCGCTCGCGGACGAGTTGGATGTCGTCGTCCTTGATGCGCCCGGCCATGTGGTGAATGCTAGTCGGCCCCGCCTACGCGCAGGACCGCTAGTGCAGGAGCCGCAACGCCCACGCGTGCGCGGAGACGTCCGTCAGGCTCGCGACCTGGTCGATCACGACCCGACGGCGCGCCGCGTCGTCGGTGGCGTGGTTGAAATCGAGGGCGAACTCCGCCTCGAGCTCGGTGCCATCGGAGCGGTCGAGCACCTCGACCAACGCGGACAGCAGCTCGCGCTGCCGACCCAGCGCCCCGACCCGGTCGTCCGAGCGCATGACGTAGTGGGCGGCGATCGACTTGAGCACGGTGATCTCGTCGCGGGTGTCATCGGGCACCTCGAGATCGGCGGCGAATCGAATCAATGGCCCGCCACCCCAGCACTGGACCGTCGCGAGCTCTGCGGCGTGGGCGAAACGCCCGATCAGGGCGCTCGTGAGGCTCTTGAGCACGGCTCGCTCGGCCCGACTGCCGTCGAACCGTGTCGTCGGCCATTCGGGCATCTCCTGCAGCCGATCGAGGGCGGCATCGAGACGGTCGTCGGCGGCGTCCGGGGTGTACCAGTCGCGGGCAACGCCGTGGATCGCTTCACGGTCAAGCTCACCCGAGCGAAGTCCGAACCAGCCACCGACGACGCCGTCCTCGACGTCGTGGACCGAGTAGGCGATGTCATCTGCCAGATCCATGACCTGCGCCTCGATCGGCCTCCGCTTGGCCGGCGCAGCGTCACGCAACCAGCTGAACACCGCGAGATCGTCCGCATATGCTCCAAACTTGCCGCTTCCGTCGGGTGCCTCACCACGCGGCCACGGATACTTGACGCAGGCCGACAACGTCGCACGCGTGAGGTTCAGACCAACGCTCGTGCCGGCCGAAGTGAATGCCTTGGACTCCAAGCGGCTGAGGATCCGCAGAGTTTGCGCGTTGCCCTCGAATCCGCCACAAGACTGCGCCGCCTCGTCGAGGGCGACTTCGCCGTTGTGGCCGAACGGCGGATGGCCGAGATCGTGGGCCAGGGCGGCGGAGTCGACGATGTCGGGGTCGCAGCCCAGGGACTTGCCGAGCTCGCGCGCCACCTGGGCAACCTCGAGCGAGTGGGTGAGCCTGTTGCGGACGAAATCGTCGAATCCGGCGCCCATCACCTGGGTCTTGGCCGACAACCGGCGCAGAGCCGCCGAGTGCACCACCCTCGCGCGGTCCCGCTCGAAGGGCGTCCGGCCGGCGCGCTTGGGTGGCTCGTCGACGAAGCGCTCGCGGGCCTCGTCGCCGTAGGGCACCTGCGTGTGACTCACTCGCGCAGGCTATCGCGCCGACACCTCAGAACTTGCCGTTGCGTGGGCGGGGCTGGCACTGGGGGCACCAGAAGGACGAGCGGTTCATGAACGAGTCGCGACGGATCGGCGTGCCGCACCTTTGGCAGGGCCGGCCCTCCTGCCCATATGCCTGGAGCGAACGGTCGAAGTAGCCGCTGTTGCCGTTGACGTTGACGTAGAGCGCATCGAACGACGTGCCGCCCTGTGCCAGCGCTTCCCGCATGACGTCGCCAACATGACCCAGCAGGCCTTCGATCTCGCGTGTCCGCAGGTGCCGCGTGTTGCGCGCGTAGTGCAACGGTGTGCGCCACAGCGCCTCGTCGGCGTAGATGTTGCCAACACCCGAGATCAACGTCTGGTCGAGGATCGCACGCTTGACGCCGGTCTGACGCTTGCGTAGTCGAGCCGCGAACTCTGCAGGGTCGAACCGTGGGTCAAGCGGGTCGCGTGCGATGTGCTCGATCTCGGGGGGAAGCTCGGCGCCGTCCTCACTGAACGCCATGCCGCCGAAGATCCGCTGATCGGCAAACCGGAGCTCGCGTTCGTCATCCAACGTCAGCGCGATGCGCAGGTGCCGCGGATCGGCGGCGTCGGCCGCCGAGATCAGGAACTGCCCGCTCATGCCGAGGTGGCACAGGACGGCATCCCCGTGGTCGAGCTGCAACCACAGATATTTGCCGCGGCGGGCGGCGCCGACGACGGTGCGTCCTTCGAGCCGATTGACGAAATCCGACACGCCGGGCAGGTGACGACGAACCGAGCGGACGTCGTGCACGACGACCCGCGTGATGGTTCGACCGACGACGTGGGAAGCGATGCCGAGGCGGACGACTTCGACCTCTGGAAGCTCTGGCACGCGTCGAGCCTAGACCTGGTCGGTGACCGCGCCCTCGACGCTGGCGTTGATCGCGCGCCAGGCGATCTCGGCGACCATCTGCTCGGCTTCCTTCTTGGAGCGGCCTGTTCCGCCGCCATAGACCTGCTCGCCCACATGCACCTCGGCGGTGAAGGACTTGTTGTGATCGGGTCCGGTCCCCTCGAGCACGTAGCGCGGGACGCCCAGATCGCTGATCGCGGTGATCTCCTGCAACGAGGTCTTCCAGTCGAGCCCCGCGCCGAGCTCGGCTGCGACCGCGATCACCGGGTCGAAGACGCGGTGGATGACCTCGGCCGCCCGCTCGATGCCGAACTGCACGTAGATCGCGCCCAGGAGGGCCTCCACGGTGTCGGACAGGATCGAGGCCTTGTCGCGCCCGCCGGTGGCTTCTTCGCCCCGGCCGAGGCGAACGTGATCACCGATGCCGAGGGTGCGGGCGACCTCCGCCAGCGCCTTGGCGCTCACGACAGCGGCCCGCAGCTTTGCGAGTTGTCCCTCAGGCAGATTGGGGTGCCCGGTGAACAGTGTGTCCGTGACAACCACCCCCAACACCGCGTCGCCCAGGAATTCCAGCCGCTCGTTGTTGGGAACACCACCGTTCTCGTACGCGTACGACCGGTGGGTCAGGGCATGTCGAAGCAGCCCCTCGTCCAGGTCCTCCACACCGAGGACCTGCCGGAGCGCATCAGCATTGGCTGCTGCAGCGATCAGAGGACCTGGCGACGCTCGCCGCGAGCTCCGTACTGTCCGCACTTGGTGCACGCATGGTGCGGCTGCACCTTCGAGTCACACGCGGGGTTGGCGCAGTCGACGATCGCCGTGGCAGTCGTCTTCCACTGCGAACGACGGTGGCGCGTGTTGCTGCGCGACATCTTCCTCTTCGGGACTGCCACGATCTACTCCTTGCTGTCGTCGGACGAGGTGTCCGACACTGATCGGTCGGCTGGCGGGACCGGTTGCTCCGCCAGCTGGCTCAGTGACGCCCATCTCGGGTCGATCACCTCACCATGTGTGTGCTCTGGATCATCCGCAATCCGTGCCCCACAATCGGGGCACAGTCCCGGACAGTCCGGACCACACACGGGGTTGTGCGGCAGCGCAAGCACCACCGCGTCCCGTAGGACGGTCTCGAGGTCGAGCAGGTCGTCCTCGAGGTAGAACTCCTCTTCTTCGGCCTCTTCCTTGTCAGAAGGTGCCTCGAAGAGGTACAGCTCCTGAAATCCCACCACGACAGCTTCGTCGATCGGGTCCAGGCACCGCACACACTCACCCACGGCCCGCGCCGAGATGGTGCCTGTTGCCAGCACACCTTCCATGATGACCTCGAGCCTGAGCTCGATCTCCATCGGGGAATTCTCGGGAACGGCGTAGACGTCGTAACCCATTCTTGCCGGCGCCGGGACTGTCAAGGTGTGGGTGCGTTCGGCGCCCGGTCTACGACCCATCGCGTGGGTGTCGAAAACCAATGGTCCCGAAAGCACGTTCGCCCATCCGTTCAAGTGCACGACAAAACTTCGACCCGCAAGCAGGCCGACGTAAATCTTAACCCGCCGGGACGCACCGAGGCCAATCGCACTCGCCGGTGTGGGCGGCTGGTGGCACGATACGCGGTATGTCCGAGGGCACTGTGCTTCACGCTGACCTCGATGCGTTCTACGCGTCGGTCGAGCAGCGCGACGACCCCTCCCTGCGCGGACGGCCCGTCATCGTGGGCGGCGGCGTCGTGCTGGCTGCCAGCTACGAGGCGAAGGCCTGCGGGGTGCGCACCGCCATGGGAGGACGTGAAGCGCTGCGGCTGTGCCCCGATGCGGTCGTCGTCCCGCCACGCATGAACGCCTACACGCAGGCCAGCCGCGATGTGTTCGAGGTCTTCCACGACACGACCCCCCAGGTCGAAGGGCTCTCGATCGACGAGGCATTTCTCGAGGTCGGCGGGTTGCGACGCATCCGCGGGCTCCCCTCGTCGATCGCCGAACAGCTCCGCGTCGACGTGCGCGCGCGGGTCGGGCTGCCTATCTCGGTCGGCGTCGCCCGCACCAAGTACTTGGCCAAGGTGGCCAGCGCGGTGTCCAAACCCGAGGGGATGCTCGTCGTGCCGGTCGAGGACGAGCTCACCTTCCTGCACGCGCTGCCGGTCGAACGCCTGTGGGGCGTCGGCAGGGTCACCTCGCAAAAGCTCCGCGACGCACGGATCATCACGGTTGGCGATGTCGCCGGGCTCCATGAGATCGAGCTCGTGCAGCTGCTCGGCCCCGGAGCCGGGCGCCACCTGCACGCCCTGGCGCACAATCACGATCCCCGGCCCGTGGTCGTCGGCAAGCGTCGCGGCTCGATGGGCGCACAGCAGGCGATCGGCCGTGGGCCGCACACCGCCGCGGAGCTTGACCTCGCGCTGCTGACCCTCGTCGACCGGGTCACGGCTCGGATGCGGGCCGCCGGTCGCACGGGGCGCACCGTGACGATCCGACTGCGATTCGGAGACTTCACCCGATCGACCAGCTCGCACACCCTTGACCGATCGACGGCGCACAATCTCACGGTGCTCGACATCGCTCGGCAGCTCCTGCGGTCGAGGCAGGGCGCGATCGCCGAACACGGCATCACCCTCATCGGAATCTCAGTCGGATCGCTCGATGAC